>NZ_CAUPDE010000002.1:0-271945 GCF_963509965.1 uncultured Gulosibacter sp. | reverse complement strand
GGGGGTGGGGGGCTGGGGGTGGGGGGGGGGGGGCTGGGCGCCGCACCCCGCCCGAAAAAGCGGGTGGCCCCGCCAGATGCAGTGAGCAATCTGGCGGGGCCACCCGCGAAGAGCCGAGAACTACGCGCGCAGAGCAGCTGCGAGCGAGTCGAAGGCCTCGACGTAAGCGTCGATTGCGGCGTCGTCGTGGGTCACCGAGAGGGTCCACTCTTCTTCACGACCGGGGGTCATGAAGATGCCGTTGTTCATGTTCCACACCCACGCGAGGTCGGCCAGGGGGCCACCGGTGCGGGCGTTTTCCATGTACGACTCGTAGTCGACAACCTTGTTGTCTGAGAACACCACGCAGCCCTTCGAACCGATACCCACGGTGTAGGCGATCAGGTCGTAGCGCTTGATGACGTCGTTGCAGCCAGCAAGGATGCGGTCGTTCAGGTGAGCGAGGTGTGCGTAAGCGTCGTCGGTGAGCACGTCGAGCAGCGAAGCGCGTGCAGCGGCGAGGGTCAGTGGGTTACCGTTGTAGGTACCCACCTGGTACACCGAACCGTTCTCAACAACCTCGGCAACCTCTTCGGTCATACCGATGGCGCCTGCGGGCAGACCGCCACCGAGGGCCTTGGCGAGGGTCACCATGTCGGGCTTCACACCGAACTTCTCGGTTGCACCACCGGGAGCGATGCACAGACCGGTCTTCACCTCGTCGAAGATGAGGACGATGCCGTACTTCTTGGTGATCTCGCGCACGCGCTCGAGGTAACCGGGCTCGGGCAGCACCACACCGAGGTTCATCATGGCGGCTTCCATGATCACACAGGCGGGGAGGCGGCCTTCGGCCTTGAGGGCCTCGATGCGCTTCTCCATGACGTCTGCGTCGTTGAACGGCACAGCAACGGTCATGTCGACGGTTGCCTGGGGCACACCGGCGCCGTAGGGAATCGACTTGTAGTTGTCGCGGGGGCCGATCTCTTGCTCGGGGATCCAGCCGATGTCAACCATCACGGTGTCGTGGTGGCCGTGGTACGAACCGAAGATCTTCATCACAGTGTCGCGACCGGTGTAGGCGCGGGCAATGCGGATCGCGTCCATGGTCGATTCCGAACCCGAGTTGGTGTAGCGCCACTTCGGCAGGCCCCAGCGGCGGGCGAGCTCGTTACCGACGACGATAGCGTCTTCGGTGGGGGCGGCGAAGTGCGTGCCCATGGGGTAGCGCTCGGTAACAGCCTTACCGATGGCAGGGTGTGCGTGACCCTGCACCATCGAACCGAAGCCGTTGTGGAAGTCGTAGTATTCGTTGCCGTCGACGTCCCAGATGCGGGGGCCTTCACCCTTTTCGACGTAGATGGGCCACGGGTCGTGGAGCTGGTACGACGATGCGACACCACCCGAGAGGTGCTTCTGTGCAGCCTCGTAGAACTCCTTCGACTTCTGCGTTGCGGCGTTGAGCTTCTCTTCCTCGACCTTGATCAGTTCTTCGATGCGTTCGACGTTGATTGGGGTACCCATAAGAGTTCCTCTTTCATGCCCGGCCTGCGGCTAAAAAGATTCGAATTTGATTCGCTTCGTGTCGATCCGACCGGCCTGGCGTCGGCGACAGGCGTGACCGCATCCGGCCACTCTCTCGATTATAAACACCGTTCACTTAGTTTGTGGCTGGGAATGCGCTGACTACCTGCTGAGCGGCAGCAACAGGCTGGTCAGCACAACCGGTCGAGGCGCTATGCGTTGCGGTCGAACACGTGCATCGCCCGGGATGCGTCCACAATCGAGCCCGACAGCGACGGGTATACCGCCCACGAGTTCGCGAACTCGTCGACGGTGAGGCGCTGCTCAATCGCGATTGACAGCGCCAGCACCAGCTCGGATGCCCGCGGCGCCACGATCACGCCACCGATGATGGTGCCGAGGTTGTTGTCGGCGATCAGTTTGACGAAACCGTCGCGGAAGCCCTGCATCTTGGCACGCGGGTTGCTGGCCAGATCGATCTTGTAGACGCTGCCCTCACGGGTGCCTTCTTCAATGTCTTTTTGCTGCCAGCCGACGGTGGCAATTTCGGGGTAGGTGAAGATGTTCGACGCCACGTTCCGCAGCCCGATGGGCCGCACCTGGTCGCCGAGCGCGTGGAACACTGCGGTGCGTCCCTGGGTTGATGCCACGGATGCAAGCGGGAAGAATGAGGTGCAGTCTCCGGCCGCGTAAATATTCGGCACGCTGGTGCGAGCAACGCGGTTGACGCGGATGTGGCCCGATTCGGTAAGTTCTACTCCCGCATCTTCAAGGCCGAGCCCCTCGGTGTTGGGAATCGAACCGACGGCCATCAGACAGTGCGAGCCACGCACCTCGGTGCCGTCTGAGAGCGTGGCCACCACCTCGTCGCCGTCACGCACCACCGATTCGGCGCGGGTGCGCGAAAGCACGTTCATGCCGCCGCGCTTGAACACCTCTTCAATAACGTCGGCAGCGTCGGTGTCTTCGCCGGGGAGCACGCGGTCGCGTGACGAGATGAGTGTCACTTCCGATCCGAGGGCGCGGTAGGCGGATGCGAACTCGGCGCCGGTTACACCCGACCCCACCACGATCAGGTGCTCGGGCAGGGTGCTGAGGTTGTAGAGCTGCTTCCAAGTGAGGATGCGTTCGCCGTCGGGTTTTGCCGAGTCGAGTTCGCGGGGTGAGGCTCCCACGGCGACAACCAGGTAGTCGTAGTCGAGGCGGTCGAAGTCGGTGCCGCCGGGCGAGGTGGCTACCGCAACGGCGCCGTGGTCGAGGCGCCCGTAACCTTCGATGATGCGCACGCCGTGGTCTTTGAGGTTGCGGCGCATATCGTCCGACTGGTTTTGGGCCAGGCGCAGGATGCGCTGGTTGAGCTTGGTGAGGTTGACGGTCACTTCGCTGCTGCGCGGGTTGTTGCGGTCGTCACGCACATAGAACTGCACGCCGAGCTCTTCTGCGTCGCTGACCGCTGTGGCCGCTTCGGCCGAGGCAATGAGTGCTTTCGAGGGCACCACATCGGTGAGGACGGCTGAGCCACCCATGCCCGAGGCTTCGACGATGGTGACATCGGCGCCCAGTTGGGCACCCGCCAGGGCGGCTTCGTAGCCGCCAGGGCCACCACCAATAACGACAATCCGGTGTTTACGTTCCATGAACTTTGCTGCCGACATGGGGTCAATTTTGCCATGCCAGGATGCGTTGGTGAACCACATTTACTTCTTGTCGACCCTGCCTACGGTTTTCACACTGCCGACAATCTTCAGCCGGTTCCGAAACTGCATCGTGCGCAACTACGTAGGCTTGATCGCATGACAGATGAGCAGTTCACCAATCCGCTCGATAACCCGACGGCCGACCCCGTTGAGATTGCTCGGCAGGCAGCCCGCGTGGTCGCCGAACGCACCGGGGTCGAGCAGCACGATATTGCGCTGACGCTCGGGTCGGGCTGGGGTAAAGCCGCCGACGAGCTCGGCGAAACCGTCGCCGTGATTCCGGCCGAGGATGTGCCCGGATTCACCCGCTCGGCAGTGGCCGGTCATTCGGGCACACTGCGCTCGATCCGCCTTGAATCGGGCCATCACGCACTCATCATCGGTGCCCGCACCCACTTCTATGAGGGGCATGGGGTGCGCCGAGTGGTGCATTCGGTGCGCACCGCCGCTGCCGCTGGCGCGAAGGTCATGGTGCTCACCAACGGCGCCGGTGGCCTGCATCCCGAATGGGCGCCCGGCACGCCGGTGCTGATTCGTGACCACATCAACCTCACCGCTGCGTCGCCGCTCGAGGGTGCGACGTTCGTTGACCTCACCGACCTTTACTCGTCGCGGCTGCGGGCGCTCGTGCACGCCACCGACCAGCTCGATGAGGGTGTGTACGTGCAGTTCCGCGGCCCCCACTACGAGACTCCCGCCGAGGTGCGGATGGCCGGGGTGTTGGGTGGCGATATCGTGGGCATGTCGACCGCGCTCGAGGCGATTGCCGCGCGTGAGGCGGGGATGGAGGTGCTGGGCCTGTCGCTCATCACCAACGCCGCGGCGGGGATCTCGCCGAGCCCGCTCAATCACACCGAGGTGATTGCTGCCGGTAAAGCTGCTGAGCCTAAGCTTGCCGCGCTGCTCGTTCGAGCTGTGCATTCGATTCTGAACGCCTAGGAGTGCCCATGATTCCACTGCATCGCGTCAGCCAGACCGCTATTCGTGCCGCAGCACATCGCTGGCTCGAACAAGACCCCGATCCCGACACCCGCACCGAGCTGCAAGAGCTATTGGCTGCGGCCGGCTCACTCGAGCCGCACGGCGTCACTATTTCTGAGACCGACACGACCCCGCATGCGCAGGCGTGGCGAGAGTTGCGTGACCGGTTTTCGACGCGGTTGTCGTTCGGCACTGCCGGGCTTCGGGGTCGGCAGGCAGCCGGCCCCAACCGGATGAATCGGGTGACCGTTGGGCAGGCGGCCCGAGGTTTCGCCGACTTCCTGCTCGCCCGCGCCGAGCGCGACGGCGCCGGCGCCCCCTCAGTGGTGATCGGCTATGACGCCCGCCTCAATAGTGATGTGTATGCGCACGACACCGCCGAGATTATGCAGGCAGCTGGCGTGAATGCCACGCTGCTGCCACGCATGATGCCCACCCCGGTGCTCGCGTTCGCGGTTCGTCACCTCAATGCATCGGCCGGGGTGATGGTGACTGCCAGCCACAACCCCAAGTGGGATAACGGCTACAAGGTGTATCTGGGTGGCGATGACCACGGTTCGCAGATTGTGCCACCGAGCGACGAAGCGATTGCTGCGGCCATCAAGCAGGTTGCGAATCACCAGCTGGTGAACGAGCTGCCGCGCGACGCCGGCTACGAGATTGCCGACGAGTCGGTTCTGGATGCGTATGTGGCCGCTACCGCCAGGGTGTTCAGTGGCGGGTTCACCGCCGAACAGCTTGCAAACTTCAAGGTTGTGTACACCCCGCTGCACGGGGTTGGGTGGGAAACCTATCGCCGGGTGCTTGCCGCCTGTGGTATCCCCGAGCCCGCGGTGGTTGCCGAACAGATTGACCCCGACGGTAGCTTCCCCACGGTTGATTTCCCGAACCCTGAAGAGCCGGGTGCGCTCGATTTGGCCTATGCAAAGGCCGATGAGGTGGGGGCCGATCTGGTGATCGCTCACGACCCAGATGCCGACCGGCTCGCCGTGGCGCTGCGGGATGCGCGCGGTGAGTGGCGTCCGCTAGGCGGTAACGATATCGGCAAGTTCTTGGGCTGGCGCGCCGCTGAGTCGGCAAGGGCCGCCGGCGCCGGCGGTACGCTGGCAACCTCGCTCGTATCATCCCCTGCCATGTCGAAGGTGGCGCAGGCATACGGGCTTGACTATGTCGAAACGCAAACCGGGTTCAAATGGATTTCACGTGCCGAGGGCATCATCTTCGGCTACGAGGAAGCGCTCGGTTATCTCGTCGACCCCGACAAGGTGCGCGATAAAGACGGCATCTCGGCGGCAGTGGCGATGCTCGATCTCGCAATCCGGTTGGCGAGCGAGGGACGCACGCTGCACGGTCTTGACGACGAGTTCGCCGAGCGATTCGGGGCGTTTGCATCCCGACAGGTTTCGGTGCGCTTTGACGAGCCCAGCCAGTTGGGGAAGGCGATGAACCGACTGCGGGAGCAGCCCCCGACCGAGATCGGTGGCGTGCCGGTGGCAGAGTTTTTCGATTTCGAAACCGCGGCCGAGCCCGCGAATATTCTGCGCATCCGGCTCACTGACGACACCCGCATCATGGTGCGACCCTCGGGTACCGAGCCGAAGATTAAGTCGTATATTGACGCAGCCTCGAGCGAGGGTTCGGTTACGCAGCGGCGTGCTTCGGCGCAGCAGCGTGCCGATGCCGCAGCAGCTGCGATGCGGGCGGTGCTGTTGAGCTAGGGTGCGCCCGCTGATTTCGCTAGATTTTGCCCGGCCCGGCACAAGCCGCGGCCGGGCAAAACCCATTACCGGTGCAAGTCGAGCATCGGCAGTTCGGCGCGCAGCAGCGCCACGAGCTTTTCGGGTTGTTTGCTGCGCACCGCAGCCCCCACGAGTTCGGGGCTGTGTTCGAGCGCGGTCGCCACTGCGGCGATTACTCCGAGGTGCTGCGCCGAGCTGACGGTGGTGATGCCCACCACGAGCCCCACCGGGTCGAAGTGTGGGTGCCCAAAGTTGACACCGTCGGGCAGGGTTACGGCCGACAGCCCGTTGCGCACCACATCCGGCCCGGGCTGCGCGTGCACAAGCGCCAGGTTCGGGGCGATCACCATATAGGGCCCGAAGCGGTCGATCACGCTGATGAGGCGGCGCTGATAGCCCTGGCGGGCGCAACCGGCCTGCACCAGCAGATCGCCCGCTTGGGTAACTGCATCCTGCCAGGTGGTGGCGTCACTGCCGAGCCGCACCAGGTGCTCGTCGAAATGTACTTGGATTCGCGTATCGGTGGTCACTGTTGTGCTCCGCCCGTTGCTGCGGCGCCGCTCGGGGTGCCGCGGTAGTTGTCGGATGCGCGCAATTGTTCGCAGCGCCGGGTGATCTTCGCGGCAAGCGCTTCGCGGTCGACAACCGGCAGGAAGGCGCCCTCAGCGGCATTCAGTTGCAGTAGTTCGATCTCGTCGATGGTGTAGCCGAACTCGGTTGCCAGTAGCGCCAGTTCGCGACTTACGCTGGTGGCGCTCATGAGCCGGTTATCGGTATTGACGGTCATTGCGAATCCCAGCTCGAAAAGCTGGTCGAATGGATGCGCGGCGAGGCTCTGCGTGCCGGTTTGCAGATTCGATGACGGGCAAGATTCGATGGTGATTCGCCGATCGCGCACCCAGCGGGCCACCGCACCCAGCTCGGCCGCAGTGTCTGAGAGCGTAATGTCATCCATCAGCCGGGTGCCGTGACCGAGCCGCAGTGCGCGTGCATCCAGTAGTGCCGAGGTGATCGAGTCGATACCGGCGGCTTCGCCTGCGTGGCAGGTGGTGGGCAGCCAGTGTCGGCAGCAATCGTCGAGGGCCGCGAGGTGGTTCGCCGGCGGGAAGCCGGCTTCGGGGCCGGCAAGATCGAATCCGACCACGCTGCCGGGTTCATGTGAGGTGTGTCGTGCCGCGAGTTCGGCGATTTCTGCCGAGCGGTCGGCCTGGCGCATGGCGCAGATCAGCTGTTGCACGCGAATGTCTTGGCCGCGCTCGGCGGCACGGCGCATCCCATCGGCGATACCGACGCGCACCGCCGCCACCGCTTCGTCGAGCTCGAGGCCGCGCTGCTGGTGCTGTTCGGGTGCCCAGCGCAGCTCGGCGTACATTACCCCGTCGGCGGCGAGATCGAGCACCGCCTCGCGGGCGACACGCTCGAGGTTCGCCGCCGTTTGCATGACCGCGACAGTGAGCGCGAAGGTTTCGAGATAGCGTTCGAGCGAACCCGAGTCGGCTGCGTTGTGGAACCATTCGCCGAGCGCTTCGGCGGTGTCGGCTGGCAGCTCGATGCTGTCGGCGTTTGCCAGCTCGACGATGGTTGCGGGGCGTAGGCCGCCGTCGAGGTGATCGTGCAGCAGCACTTTGGGCACTGCTCGGGCGTCGACGCCGTCGGCTAGCACCAGCCGCTCGACCTCAATGCGTGCCATGACGCCACCCTCCTCATTGAACCGCAGCCGGTGTGCACTCGATCACTGTCATGGTATCCACCGGTGTTCCCGGTTTCGCCGTGCAGCTTAACACTGAATGAGGTTCATTTTTGGTCGATTGCACACCTCGTCCACAGCAACCGGAAACCGAGCGGGCCCGGAAGCCGACACCATTTCGTTTCGCCTTCCGGGCACTGCGCGCGGCCCGATGCTGCTAGAGCACGCTCCGCAGGAACGCCTTGGTGCGTTCATGCTGCGGGTTGTCGAACACATCCTTCGGGTGGCCCTCTTCGACCACCACCCCGCCATCCATGAACACAACACGGTCGGCAACCTGCCGGGCGAAACCAATCTCGTGCGTCACGACGATCATGGTCATACCGGCCGCGGCCAGATCTCGCATTACGTCGAGCACATCGCCCACCAGCTCCGGGTCGAGCGCCGAGGTCGGCTCATCAAAGAGCAATAGTTCCGGGTCCATCGCGAGCGAGCGGGCAATCGCCACGCGCTGTTGCTGCCCACCCGAAAGCTGCGATGGGTAGTGATCGGCGCGATCCTCGAGCCCCACTCGCGTCAGGAGCTCGAGGGCACGAGCTTTAGCCTTTGCCTTTGGAACCCGCAAAACACCAACCGGAGCTTCCATGACGTTTTCGAGCGCAGTCATATGTGGGAACAGATTGAACCGCTGGAATACCATCCCAATCGATTTGCGCTGCTGCGCAATTTTGGCGGCCGGCAGTTCGTGCAGTACATCGCCGCGCTGCTGGTAGCCCATGATCTCGCCGTTCACCGTCACCCGGCCACCGTCGATGGTCTCCAAATGGTTGATGCAGCGCAACAGGGTTGATTTACCCGACCCAGAGGGGCCAAGTAGCACAACAACCTCGCCGCGATGCACATCGAGGTCGATGCTCTTGAGCACTTCATTCTGACCAAAGTGCTTACGCACCGATTCGAGCCGCACGATCGGTGCATCAGTGTCAATTACCGTATTCACCTGCGTCCAGGGCGTTTTGACTTTACTCACTGTGCGTCCTCCTTCACCGCATCCGCTGGCGCGGCTGCCCCCGGTTCGCGCTCCGCCGCTGGGTTTCCCGAATTCACGGTTCGCTTGTCACGCTTGGGCGAACGCCCGGCGACGCCGCGCCCAAAATACTTCTCAAGCCAGTGCTGCGGAATCGCCAGCAATGAGGTGAGCGCCAGGTACCAAATACTCACCACGATCAGCAGCTCAACCTGCTTCAGGTTTTGCGATGAAATCTGCATTGCCACGGTGTAGACCTCGAGCACTGCGATCACCGAAAGTAGCGAGGTGTTCTTGAGCATCGAGATGAGTTCGTTGCCCATCGGTGGAATGATCACCCGCATCGCTTGCGGGAGCATCACCCTGCGGAATGTGCGCACTGGCGACATACCGAGCGACGCAGCCGCTTCAAGCTGTCCGGTATCCACCGAAAGCATGCCCGAGCGCACAATTTCGGCCGAGTAGGCAGCCTGGTTGAGGGTGAGTGCCAGTAGGCCGGCGACGAATGGAGTGATGATTTCACGGGTGGGGAGTGACCAGAGCATTTGATCGGTGAACGGAATGCCGAAGCCGAGTCGGTCGTAAAGCAGTCCCAGATATCCCCAGAGCACCACCTGCACCAGTAGCGGGGTACCTCGGAAGGCCCAGACGTACACGGCAGAGACGGCTACCATCACGGGGTTGCCGCTCATGCGCATAGCGGCGAGCAGCACGGCCAAGACCGTCGATACGATCATCGCCACCACTGTCAGCACAATCGTCAACACAATGCCGTTGAGGATGCGTGGATGGAACAGATACTGGCCAATTGCAGCGAAATCGAGCTTTTCATTCGTCGCAATTGAGTGGGCGAAAATGATGAGCAAGAAAAGCAGCACTGCCGCGCTGATCCAGCGCCAGGGGTGGCGCAGTGATCGGGTTACAAGCTCATCTGCGGCAACTTTATTAGCAGTGGCCGAGTTCTGTGCTGGTGCAGTGAGTTGGCTCGACATTAGTTCTCCGCAAGGTTCACGTCGATGCGTTCGACGCGGTACTGTTCGAGACCACTGCGCTTGAGCAGCTCGTCGTAAGTACCCTCTTCTTCGATCGACTTCATGGCGAGCAGAATTGCCTCACTGAGCCCTTCATCTGATTTCAACACCCCGATACCGGTGAATACAGGGTCGAATCCCTTGGGCAGTTCGGGGAACTCAAGCAGTTCGACAGCCTTGCCATCACCCGAGGTCTCGGCGAGGAATGCCATGATCGGAGCGTCACCGATAAAGCCGTCGACATTGCCCGCCTGCAGAGCCGTGTTCGAATCGGGCACGGTGGCGAGCTCGTGCATCTTCACCTCGGCTTTGCCCGCAGCCTTACACTCCTCACTGATTCCAACCAGGATGTCGCCGGTGGTTGAGGCTTTCTGCGAGGCGATGGTCAGTCCGCACAGATCGAGCACTTCCGAGATACCTTTCGGGTTTCCGGCCGGTACGGCAATCGCGAACCCTGCGTGAAGGTATTCAATAAAATCGAGGGTCTTTTGCCGTTCCAGGGTGTCGTTCATTCCCGAGAGGATGATGTCGTTCGTATTGGCTTGGAGGCTCGCTACTGCGGTGTCGAACGGCTGTTTGTTGATGTTGACTTTAATGTCGAGTTTTTCGCCAAGCGCATAGGCAAGGTCGATGTCTAGGCCCATTGGATTTCCGTTTTCATCGTCTGAGGCGAACGGCGGGTAGGGGTAGTCGACAGCAACGTTCAGCACACCCGCGTCGCGGATGTCTTGGGGCAGCGCGGCCTTGGCGGCCTCGTCAACGCCCTTGGTGAGCGGTGCACGCTCGGCTTCCTGGCCCGCACATCCGGCGAGCAGCAGCGCCGGGATGGCAAGCAGGGCGAGTAGGCGGCGTGATTTCATGATCGTCTCCTTCGAGCAAGCACACATCGTTGTGCAAATGGGGGTTGGTACAGGGAACTGTGGTTGGCAGGGGCTCAGTCGTTGGACACAGCCGCGGGTTCGGCAGCCCAGTTTTGGTTCTGTGCTGGTTCGTGCAAGCGCAACAGTTCGGCTACGTCTTCCCGGCGGGCGGCCAGGCGTGCCACACCGTTAGCAACGAGGACAACCGCTGGCCGGAGTGCACCGTTGTAGTTGTTGGTCATGGTGTAGCTGTAGGCCCCGGTTGCGGGCATGACTACGATGTCGTCCACACGCGGGCTTGGCAGTTCGGCGCCGTCGATTAGCAGGTCACCTGATTCGCATTGACGGCCGACGAGCTGCACTGTGGTGTCGGCAACCTCATCGGCACGGTTGGCAAGCACCGCCTCAAATCGCTGACCCGTCATGGCAATTTCAAGTTGATCGGCGAGCCCGCCATCAACCGCAACGAATCGCCGACCGGTCTGCTTCACAACCACCACCCGGTAGGCGGTCACACCCGCTCGGGCGACGGTGGCACGGCCTGGTTCGATCAACAGCTTCGCCGAGGTGGGCAGGTATTCGTGGGCGGCACCGACGAGCCGGTCGAGATACTCGTCAACGGTGGGTGCCTGTTCGCCTTCGTGGTAAGCAATCCCCAGGCCACCGCCAAGGTCATAAACCGGAAGCCCACCGATTGGAGCCAGCGCGGCGACTGCCTCAGCGAACTGATCGATGTTGAGGATTTGCGAGCCGATATGCACGTGCACGCCCACGATCTCGAGGCGAGGATGCTCACGCAGACTGTCGATCAGCTCGCGTACTTTCACCGGGGGTAGGCCGAATTTCGAGTTGCTGCCGCCGGTGTTCATGCTGGCGTGAGTTTCGGCCTCCACACCGGGGGTCACTCGCACCAGCAGCTGCTGACGGCAGCCTGCAGGCACCAGGCGATCGAGCCGGTCGATCTCATCCTCGCTATCGACGATGATGGTGCCTACCCCCACCTCGATCGCACGTTCAAGTTCTGCATCAGTTTTAGCGTTGCCGTGGAAGTAGACGTTCGCCGGGTCAACACCCGCAGCGAGTGCCAGCTCAAGCTCGCCTCCGCCCGCAACGTCGATCATCATGCCTTCGGCAGCGGCTATCGCGTAAATCGCCACAATGGGGGCCGCTTTAGAGGCGAAGAGCACATCGGAGTTCTCGTGACGTGAACGCAATCCGGCCACGAGGCTGCGCATCTGCTGACGCAATCCGGCCTCATCGTAAATGTGCAGTGGGCTACCGTATTCGGCCACAAGATCAGACACGCGGCAACCGCCAATCACGAGCTCGCCTTCGACCACCTCGCTGGTGGGAGGCAGCACATGGGCGATATGCCCCAGCGCAGATCGGTCCAGCTTCATTGCTGAAGTCCTCTCGACAGGTAGAGCTACGTTGCTCCGGTTGTGGAACACGTTATTCGCCTGCGCAGTCAAGTTTTTTGTGCAGTTCTCTAAACTTTCGGCATGGCTTCAGAGAAATCTCCAAAACGTGCTCGTCACGGTGAGAGCACATCGTTGCTCCTGAGCGAGCTGCTTGCAGAGGATGTGGCGTCGATCGCCACGCAGATCGGCGATGCCAGCTGCACCCGCCCGGTGCTTTCGGTTGAGTTCTACGACGCCGCAGCAACCGATTCGACCGCCGCGGGAGTTTTACTCTTACTGCCTTCCTGGCAGGCCATGAAAGCTTCGGCGCTGCGCAACATCGCAGCCTCCGCGCTGCAGCGAGGAGTGTGCGCAATTGTGGTGCAGGGCGGAACCGAAGCCGACCTCGTCGAGGCATTCACTCGCGACTTACTCAGCCAGCTCCCACTGCTGCAAATCACTCCGAAAGTCACCTGGCGAGAGTTTGAAGCAGTATCCGAACGGGCCATCGGCGAACATGCGCCTGGCATCACGGCCTCGCTGCTGCAATCCGACTACCTCTATGCCATAGCCGACACAATCGCCGAGGTGTTCGGTGGCTCAGTGTCAGTTGAAAACCATGCCCGCACATTGCTGGCCTATTCGACAGTCGCAGGCCAAGTGGTGGATGAATTCCGAGCCGAGGGTATTCGCACGCGCCAAGTACCAGAGTCGGTACTCAATTTTGAGCAGTATCGCCTCGTATTGCGCACCGACGGCCCCGTGCGATTTCCACAGTATGGCGAGGAGCTGCCACGTGCGGCAATCGCCATTCGTGCTGGCAGCATGCAGCTCGGGACAATCTGGGCAATCGACCCCGATGGGCATGATGCCGATCAGCCGTTAACTGCAGAACGTCGCGAGGTGCTCGAACGCGGTGCTCAGTCGGCGGCAGCGCATCTGCTCGCCAGCTGGCGAGTCACTGAAGCCGACACCCGTCGGCGCGAGCAGGCGCTCGAACGCCTCTTGAATAAGGATGAGCCATCAGCCGATGACCTTGCCATTGTCGCCGCCACGGCGAACGACCGGATGCGATTGGTCGCGATGCGATTTGCTGCTGACACCGCCGGGCCAGGCGACCTGCGTCAGCTGCTCGTGTTTTGTGAACGTCAACTGCACGCGCGACTCTCGCTCGCCGCGAGTGTTGTTGCGGGTGATACCGCATACTTCGCAGTGGTCGGCGCCACTGGTGCGCGACTACGCGATGCGATGAGTGCCACGCTGCGTGCCTGTTCGCGGGTATTCACCGCACCAATTCAAAGCGCAATCGGCGGTGAAACCACGGCAGCCGCAGGCTTGCGAACATCGCGCGCCGAAACCGATGCGATCCTCCGGCTGCCGCACGATCCAGATCATCCGGTGCGCAGCAGTGCGGATGTGAGCGCGGCGCTACTTGCTGATCAGCTGGTGGCCCTGTTCGCGCAGCATCCCCACCTTCGGCACCCAGCCCTGCGGGAGCCAGCCACCGACCGGCGTGATTTTGAACGCCGGTCAACCCTGCTCGCCTGGTTTGAGCACGGCGGAGCAAGCGGTGCTGCCACGGCGCTGCGGGTGCATGAAAACACCGTTCGTTACCGCGTGCAGCAGACGATTGACGACTGGCGGGTGCAGCTCGACGACCCGGATGAGGCGTTCGCGCTGTGGGCTTCACTAGTGGCTGAGCGGGCCCAGCAACGAGCTCAAGCCCAAACCACCTAGTTCGCCTGGATGCGCTCGGCAATGAGCGGCGCCACCGGCACTTCGGTGCCCGGCTCGCCCAGCTCGAGCGCACCATCGAGCGCGTCGAGGGCGAGCGCGAACCGATCGGCGTTCTCGGCGTGTAGCGTGTAGAGCAGGTCGCCCTTGCGCACCGCATCCCCCGGTTTCACCGCCAGATCGATACCCGCGCTGTGCACCACCGGGTCGGCGGCACGGGCGCGGCCCGCGCCCAAGCGCCACGCACCCACACCGAACTTGTATGCATCCTGCGCCACCACAACGCCGTCACGCTCGGCTCGCACCTCGTGCTGTTCCGGCGCCACCGGCAGCGGTGCATCCGGATCGCCGCCCTGGGCAATCACAAACTTGCGCCACACATCCATTGCCTTACCGTCGCGCAGGTGCCCCTCAACATCGGCGTCGGGGATGCCCACCAGCGCCAGCATTTCGCGCGCGGTTTCGACCGTGAGCTCGACAATATCTGCCGGGCCGCCGCCGGCCAGCACCTCGACCGATTCGCGCACCTCGTTAGCGTTACCGATCGCGTAGCCCAGCGGCGCCTCCATCGAAGTGATCAGTGCCGATACCTTCACGCCGGCGTCGGTGCCGAGCGCCACCATCGTTTCGGCAAGTTCGCGTGAGCGCTCAATCGCACCCATGAACGAACCGGCGCCATATTTGACGTCGAGCACCAGCGCATCGGTGCCCTCGGCGATTTTCTTCGACATGATCGAGGATGCGATCAGCGGAATCGCCTCTACCGTGCCGGTGATATCGCGCAGCGCGTAGAGCTTCTTATCGGCCGGCGCCAGGCCCGCACCGGCCGCGCAGATCACGCCGCCAACCTCGTCGAGCTGCCGCAGAATCTCGGCATTCGATAGGTCGGCACGCCAGCCCGGAATCGACTCGAGTTTGTCGAGCGTGCCACCGGTGTGCCCGAGCCCGCGGCCCGAAAGCTGCGGCACCGCCACCCCAAACGATGCCACCAGCGGCATCAGCGGCAGGGTGATCTTGTCGCCCACCCCGCCGGTTGAGTGTTTATCGGTGGTGGGTTTGCTGAGCGATGAGAAGTCCATCCGCTCACCCGAGGCGATCATGGCCTGGGTAAGGTCGTGAATTTCACGGCGCTCCATTCCCCGCAAAAAAATTGCCATAGCCATTGCGGCCATCTGCTCATCACCCACAAAGCCGGTGGTGTAGCGGGCAACGAGCCAGTTGATCTCATCGGTGGTGAGGGCACCACCGTCACGTTTGCGGCGAATTAGGTCTACAGCTGCGTACGGTTCGGTCACGATTCTCCCTTTCGTCTTGGCAGCGATGTGATGTTGGGTTGGGATGCTCGTCGGTGCTGCTCGAGCGAGCCCTACCCGGCGAGATGGTCGGGCCCGAACGACTGCGGCAAAATCTCGTCAAATGGCAGGATGCCGCGCGGTGTGTCGATGAGCATATCGGGCGCTTTGAACTCGTTAAGCAGCTGCCGGCACCGCCCGCACGGCATCAGCACATTACCGTCGCCATCACAGCAGGTGAAAGCGACCAGGCGCCCACCGCCGGTGGCCTGCAGTGTCGAAACCAGCCCGCATTCGGCGCACAGCCCGCATCCGTAGCTCGCGTTTTCGACATTGCAGCCCGAGACGATGCGTCCGTCATCAACCAGCGCGGCCGCACCCACCGGATAGTTCGAGTAGGGCGCGTACGCCTTCCGCATCGCGGTGTGTGCCGCGGCGCGCAGTTCGGCCCAGTGTGCCTGCTCGGCCACTAGTCGGCCTTCACATAGGGCACACCGTCGGCGGCCGGTGCACGTGACTTACCGACGAAGCCGACAACCGCCAGCAGTGTGACGATGTACGGCACCATCTGCATGATCTCGCTCGGCACATTCGCACCAACCTGGTTGGCGAGCTCGGCGGTCGAGTTGGCGAACCCGAAAAGCAGCGCCGCCCCGGCAGCATACACCGGGTGCCAGCGGCCGAAGATCACCGCGGCCAGGGCGATATAGCCGTGACCCGAGGTGATGTTGTCGGTGAACGCACCCACCTCCCCGAGGGTGTAGAAGGTACCGCCGGCGCCGGCGATAACACCCGAGAGCAGCACCGCGCGAGTGCGATTTGCCACCACGTTAATGCCGACCGTGTCGGCCGCCTTGGGGTGCTCACCCACCGAGCGGGTGCGCAATCCCCAGCGGGTGCGGAAAAGTGCGTAGGTGAGTAGCGGTACCGCGATGAACATCAGGTAGGTGATGATCGTGTGCTGAAAAAGTAGCGGGCCGAGCACCGGGATATCGGAAAGCAGCGGAATCGGTAGTCGCTGGAACTTCACCGGGCTGTTGAAGGTGGCCGAGTCGGCAGCCATGAACCCCTTGAGGAAGAAGCTGGTGAGGCCGATAACAACCATGTTGATAACCACACCAACAACCACCTGCTCAACCCAGTATTTGATGCCGAACACCACCAGGATGAGCGACACCAGTGCACCCGCAATCATCGCGGCGAGCAGACCGATGAGCGCGTTCTGGGTAATCGAGCTGACAAGCGCACCGGTGAAAGCACCGGCAAGCAGCTGTCCTTCGATGGCGATGTTCACCACGCCCGAACGTTCTGAGACGATACCCGCCATCGAACCGAATACGAGCGGGGTTGCCAGCGCAACCGTACTGGTGAGCAGCCAAGTAAACGGCACCACCGCATCGGTACCGACCCACAGGATCAGCGCGATCACCCAGCAGAACGCGAATAGCGCGATCAGCCACGGGTTGAGTTTGGCACGCCGCCACGCCTGCCGGCCGGCAACGATGGTGATCGCCACCATGACCAGCAGCAGCACCAGGTTGGTGGCAAAGGTGGGCACTGACAGGTCGGGTTTGTGGTCGCCGACGGCGTTGATGCTGGTGACGGCAGTGGTCGGCACGCTGAGCACGAAAACGATCAGCGCGATGAGCGTCATGACCCCCATTAGGGTCGTGGTTTTCCACTTCCGAGGGGCGATATCAGCCGCTGTCATGGCGGTGTTTTCAGCTGCAGTAGTTGCGGTAGTCATTACGCATCCACCTTCTCGTTGGTGCGGGCGGTCGAGGCGGTTACCTTTTTGCCGCGGGCTGCGGCGAAGCGGTCAGCCATCCGGATGCCGGTGGGTTTGGGCAGTCGGAAAATGCCGCGGATAAGCGGCGGGGCGGCAACAAAGAGCACGATGATGCCCTGAATCACCGGGATGATGTCACGCGAGATTCCGGCGTTGACCTCCATCACCGCGGCACCGGCGCGCAACGCCCCAAAGAGCAGCCCGGCAAACACGACACCGACGGGGTGGTTACCGCCGAGGAGTGCCACCGTAATGGCGCTAAACCCGATGCCCTCATCTACACCGGGGGTGAAGCCCGACGGGAACATACCCAGCGCCTGGGTCGCTGATGCGAGGCCGATGAACGCGCCCGAGATGGCCATGGTGATGACCGTGACCGCGTTGACGTTGATGCCCGAGGTGCGCGCGGCGTTGGGGTTGATGCCCACGGCGCGGATGCGGAAACCGATCGTTGAGCGGTCAAAGAGCCACCAGAACACCACCGCGGCGAGAATCACGATGAAGAACCCGGCTGAGACCCCGGCAATATTCGGCAGCACCGCGGTTTCGAGGATCGCTTTCGACTTCGGGTTGCCGGCCGCGCGATCATTGTTGAACAGGGGCTGCTTGAGCAGATAGGTGATGCCGAGGAATGCAATCCAGTTGAGCATGATGGTGAGGATCACCTCGTGGGCACCGGTCTGCGCTTTCAACCAGCCGACAATCGCGGCCCAGATCGCGGCACCGACAATAGCCGCGAAAATCGCCACGAGGATGTGCAGGCCAGCTGGCAGCGGCATGGCAAAACCAACCCATGAGGCAAGTAGCGCGCCAGCAAGAAGCTGACCCTGACCACCAATGTTGAACAGGCCGGCGCGGAACGAAACCGCCAGCCCCAACCCGGCAGCAATCAGCGGCGTGGCGAAGGTGAGCGTGCCCAGCAGCGGCTTGAACCCGGTGCGCGGGTTAAAGATCGCGCCCTCAAACATTGCCTTGTATGCCGAGCCGATCACCGTGCCCATGGCGGCGAAAGTGTCGCCGGGGCGGCTAAAGAAATAGCCCATGGCCTCGCCGACACGCTTGTCGGTGAACACCACAATGAGCGAACCAACAAGAATCGCCAGCAGCACGGCCAGGATCGAACGGACCACATTGCCGCCGAGAATGTCGCGCCAGACATCGTGCCAGGGGCTGCGCTCGACGCTATCGAGCTGCTTTTCGCTTGCCTGCGCTGTTGGGGTTGGTGTGAGGTTCGCTTCGCTCATGCCACCGCTCCTTCTGCATCGCCTTCGGTAACGCTCTGTCGCAGGGCGTCAATCTTGTCAGCCGGGATACCCGCCATCATTTGGCCGAGGTCACCGCGCGAGACGTTGGGCGGCACAATACCCATCGAGCGACCGCCATACATCACCATGATGCGGTCGGCCAGCTCGACCACCTCGTCAAGCTCGGTCGAAATAATGAGCACCGGGATCCCCGAATCACGTGCCGCAATGATCTGCTCGTGCACGAACTCGATCGACCCCACATCAAGCCCACGCGTGGGCTGCGAAGCAATCAGCATGCGCAGCTCACGGCCAAGTTCACGAGCGAGCACCACTTTCTGTTGGTTACCGCCCGAAAGCCGCCCGGCGTGCGTCTCAATTGACGGGGTGCGAATATCGAACTCTTCAATCGCGTCTTCGGCATAGCTGCGAATCGCGCCGAGTCGCAGCCCGCCCAGCTTCGAAAACGGTTCTTGATCAATACGGTTGAGCACCAGGTTTTCGGCGATCGTAAACTCGCCCACCAGCCCGTCTTTGGTGCGGTCTTCGGGCACAAATCCCAGGCCGGCGTCAATCGTGCGACGCACCGACTGGTTGCGCAGCTCTTTGCCGTCGAGTGTGATCGACCCCTTCACCTGCGACTGCAGGCCGAGAATCGCTTCGGCCAGTTCGGTCTGACCGTTGCCCTGCACACCGGCAACAACCAGCACTTCACCCCCGCGAATCGAGAACGACAGGTCGTTGATGCGCAGCGAGTTATCGCTGCCGAACACGGTCAACCCGTCGACCCGGAAGGCTTCTTCACCAAGTTTCGGCGGGTTCTTCTCGACCGTGAGGTCAACAGCGCGGCCCACCATCAGCGCCGCCAATTCTTCGTTCGAGGCGCTCGGATCGGCGCTGCCGACGAGTTTGCCGCGGCGAATCACCGTGATCTTGTCGGCAACGGCGCGCACCTCACGCAGTTTGTGCGTGATGAACACAATCGAGGTGCCCTGTTCGCGCAGCTGCTTCATGATGCCGATCAGCTCGTCAGTTTCTTGCGGGGTCAGCACCGCGGTCGGCTCATCGAGCACGAGGATGTTGGCGTCTTGTGAGAGCGCCTTAATGATCTCCACCCGCTGCTGCGCACCGACCGAGAGGTCTTCGACCGTCGCATCCGGGTCGATATCGAACCCGAACCGGTCGGAAATCTCGCGCACCCGCTTGCGGGCCGCATCCAGGTCGAGCACCCCGCCGAAGCGGGTCGGTTCGTGGCCCAGGATGAGGTTCTCGGCCACCGTAAACACCGGCACAAGCATGAAGTGCTGGTGCACCATGCCGATACCCGCACGCATCGCGTCACCCGGGCCGTCGAAGTGCTGCACCTGGTCGTCGAGCAGAATCTCACCCTCTTCAGCCTGGTAGAGGCCGTAGAGCACGTTCATCAGCGTTGACTTACCGGCACCGTTCTCACCCAACAGTGCATGGATTTCACCGCTTTCGACGGTGAGGTTGATGTTGTCGTTGGCGGTAAAGTCACCGAATCGCTTGGTGATTCCGCGCAGTTCGAGTTTCATAGGTCTATCCTCGTCGATTTGCTCCGCAACTGCGGGCCCCGGTTGCTGTCGCCACACGGGGGATCTGACAGCAACTGCAGCCCATTCTGCCAAGTGAGCCCGCCGAAACGTTGCCGTTCGGCGGGCTCACCGCTGGGCTATCGCTAGAGTTCCCGGCTGCTACTGAGCGGGCTTGGGCGATGCGGGCGAGTTGATCTCGATCTTGCCGTCGATGATGTCTTGCTTGAGCTGGTCGAGTTCGCCGGTCAGCCCCTCGGGTAGATCCTTCTCAAACTCACCGAAGCTAGACAGGCTCACACCACCGTTTTCGAGGGTGCCGGTGTAGGCGCCGCTTTCGAACTTGCCTTCAACATCCGATTTGATGGCGTCGAACACGGTGACGTCAAGCCCCTTCTGCACCGAGACGAAGACGCGGTCGGCGATCGACGGGTCTTGTTTGGCGAGGTCGCTGTCAACACCAATGATCAGTGCGTCGCTGCCGGCATCCTTAATAGCTTCAACACCACCCTGGTAGAGGGGGCCACCCACCGGCATGATGATGTCGGCGCCACGGGCCAGGAAGCCCTCGGTGATCTGCTTGGCCTTGGCCTGGTTGGTGAAGTCACCAACGAACGACCCCTTCTGGTCGTCCATGTTCCAACCGAGCACCTTGACGTCGGTGCCCTTTTGCTCGTTGTAGTAGCGAACACCCGCGTCGAAGCCGTCCATGAAGATCGTCACGGTGGGCAGCTGTGCACCACCGTAGGTGGCCACGGTGCCACTTTCGGTCTTGGCGGCGGCAGCGTAACCAGCGAGGAACGCGGCCTGCGCGGTGTCGTAGTTCAAACCGAGAATGTTGTCGCCCTCGAGCCAGTCAACGTCAACGATGGCGTAGTGCACATCGGGGTGCGCGTTCGCCGACTCCTGGGTGGCGTCAGCGAGCTTGAAACCGACGGGAACGATGATGTTGCAGCCGGCGCCGATCATGGCGTTGAGGTTCTCGGTGTAGTCACCCTCAGTGGTCGACTCGGCCTGACGAGTCTGAATGCCGAGCTCAGTTTCGGCCTGCTTAAAACCTGCATACGAGAGCTCGTTGAACGAGCGGTCGTCAAAACCACCCTCATCCGAAACGATGCAGGCCAGGTAGTCTGAGTTGTCTCCACCGGCACCGCTTGCCCCTGGCTCACCGGGAGCAGCACCACAGGCGGTCAGCGCCATCGAGGCGGTCGCCAACAGTCCAAATGCCGAAAGAATCTTCTTGTTACGCGAAGTCACCGGGTTCCTCCTTGGTTGATTCGCTACAGCGCGAATTCCTCAGATAGATCCTACTTCGATTTTCTTTCGCCATTCGCCAAAAGTTGGCATTTGTTTGCGATCTACAACACTTCGGGATGCGAAGACTCGCCAATCTTGGCAACCAGCTGCTTGACCTGCTGCGAACGATCACAGGTGGTGACCAGCAGCGCATCCTCGGTATCGACCACGACAACGTTCGGGATACCCGCCACAGCAATTACCCGATCGGTGTGGCTCACCACCAATCCGGTGGCATCATGCGAAACCACCCTGTCGGCGTCGCCGATCACCGTAACTGCCGCATCCGAGTCGGCCTCGAGATGCACTCGCGTCACCGACGCGAAGTCGCCAACATCATCCCAACCAAAAAAGCCGGGGATAACCGCGAGCGCCCCCTGCTTCGCCGCCGGTTCGGCAACGGTGTAGTCAATCGCGACCTTGTCGAGACTCGGCCACACACGCTCGACCACCTCATCGCGCTGATCGGTGTCCCAAGCCGCCGCGATTTCCCGCACGCCAGCGGCAAGCTCGGGTGCGTTCTCGGCGAGCACCTCAAGCAGCCGTGCCGCCTTGGCAATAAACATGCCGGCGTTCCACAAGTACTCACCCGACGATACGTAGCGGCGGGCGGTGCCAAGGCTCGGCTTTTCAACGAACGCCTCAACCGCTCGCGCCGAAGGCGCCCCCGCGATCGAAAGCGGTTCACCGGCGCGAATGTATCCAAACGCGGTGGAGGGCTCGACCGGCTGGATACCGATAGTGACGATATAGCCCTCTTCGGCAGCTCCAACTGCTTCACGAACGGCGCGGCGGAAGCGCACATCTGAATGCACCAGATGATCGGCGGCAAACGAACCGAGCACCGCACCCGGGTGACGCCGCTCCAAAATCGCTGCAGCCAGCCCGATTGCGGCCGAAGAATCGCGACCGCTGCGCTCGAGCACAACATTTTCGCAACCGAGTTCGGGCAGCTGCTCACGCACTTCACCGGCATGGCTTTCGCCGGTAACCACCATGATGCGCTGCTCGCTACACAGCGGCACCAGCCGCAGCCAGGTTGAGCGCAGCAGCGTCTCGCCCGTTCCAGCAATGTCGTGCAAGAACTTCGGCCGATTTGCTCGGCTCAGCGGCCATAGACGCGAACCCACTCCCCCGGCTGGAATAACGGCATAGAAGTTGTCGAGATTCGGTGACATGGGTTCCACCGTACTTGCCGAAGGCACCACGCATGCATCACGGCACGAAAAACCATCCGCGCGGCGGATGTTGCGCGTGCCCAGCTGTTCGCCTCGCATTCACCCGCGCGACACCCGGTTTTACCGCGAGGCTACCCTGCCGACCTATGGTCAACTCACTATGCGAGTTGCCGTGGTCACCGAGAGTTTTCTCCCGACTATCAACGGGGTCACCAATAGCGTGAAAAAAGTGCTCGACCACCTCGCACTGCGCGGCCACGAGGCCATCGTCATCTGCCCCTGGGCGGATGCGCCCGAAAGCTACGCCGGGTTCAAAGTGCACCAGGTGCCGGCCCTGGCGGTGCGTGAGTTCCCGGTGGGTCTGCCGAATCTCAGCGTGCAGCGCATCCTCGATGATTTCGCCCCCGACGTGCTGCATGCCGCATCGCCGGTGCTGCTCGGCGGCCACGCTATTTTGGCGGCAAAGCGACGCGGCATCCCCGCCGTCGCGATATTCCAGACCGATATTGCTGGCTACACCGCCCGCAACGGTGTGGGGCTGATGCGCGACCTTGCCTGGTCGGTGCTGCGCTATGTGCACAACCAGGCCGATCTCACCCTCGCTCCCTCCACCGCCTCGATTCGTGACCTTGCCCGCAATCGCATCGAGCGCGTTGCCCGCTGGGGCCGCGGTGTTGACCTACAGGCCTACCATCCGCAACACCGACAGGATGCGGCAACTCAGCGGCTTCGCGCTGAACTCGCCCCCGGGGGTGAAACCGTGATCGGCTATGTGGGGCGCCTGGCACCCGAAAAGCAGGTGGAGCGGCTTGCCCAATTGCGAGGGCTTCCCGGAATCCGCATCGGGATCGTCGGGGATGGGCCCAGCGAGCCCGCGCTGCGCGCCCAGTTCACCGAACTGCCGGTGGTGTTTCTTGGCCGCCGCACCGGCGCCGAACTTTCGAGCGCCTACGCGGCGTTCGATATTTTTGTGCACACCGGCACCGAAGAAACGTTCGGGCAGACCCTGCAGGAGGCACACGCTGCGGGACTACCGGTAGTGGCACCGCTGGCGGGTGGCCCGGTTGATCTCATCACGCACGGCACCGACGGCTATCTCTTTGATGCTTCGCTCGATGGTGGCCCCGACAGTATGTGTAACTACATCGAGCGGCTCGTCGAAAACGCTCCGCTGCGGGCGCGTATGGGTGAGGCCGGTCGGCGACGGGTGCTCGAGCGCTCGTGGGAAAACGTGTGCGACGAACTTTTGGCGCACTACCGCAGCGTGTGCATCCCCGCCGCAATCACCACCGCAGCCTCGTAACACCACCACAAGCGAGCATCCCAAAGTGAACAGCAGCGACCTCGAACCCGGTTCCAGCTCGCCTCAAGAAAGGGGTAACCTGGGAGAGCATTGCGTGCCGACTGCGAACTCGCATTCGACCAAACCACCCGTGCGACCGGTACGGCGCCGGGGCCAGACAACAGAAGGGTAGTTCCGTGTCAGCTGTTCAGACCGGCACCCCCACCCCACCCCAAACCGCAAAGAAGAAGGCTGCCATGGGTGGCAGCCTCTACCGCGGTAACGAGGGGATGTGGTCGTGGGTGCTGCACCGCATCACCGGTGTTGCAATCTTCTTCTTCCTGCTCGTGCACGTGCTTGACGGCGCACTGACACTCATTAGCCCCGAGGTGTACGACGCGGTGATCGGCGCCTACAAGACCCCGATCATGGGCATCGGCGAGCTCGGGCTCGTTGCAGCCATCTGCTACCACGCATTCAACGGTCTGCGCATCATCATCGTCGACTTCGTACCCGGAGCCACCCGCATCCAGCGGGGCCTGTTCTGGGGCGTGATCGCACTGTGCGTGATCGTCATGATCCCCTTCGCAATTGTCCACCTGTCGAACGTGTTCTCACACTAGGAAGGGAGTGCAGTAACCATGACTATTCAGAGCGTTGAATACCCCCGCACCCCGCTATCAGAACGCAAGCAGGGTGGCATCAACTGGGAACGCGTCGGCTGGCAGTACATGCGCATTTCAGGCGTGCTGCTCATCGTGCTCGTGTTCGTGCACCTCTACTCGAACCTCGTTGCCGGCCAGGGTGTCGGTCAGATCGAATACCGCTACGTCGTCGACAACAAGTTCTCGGTTCCGTTCTGGCTCATCTGGGACGCACTGCTGCTGGTGCTCGCCCTCATCCACGGCACCAACGGGATGCGCACCCTCGTCAACGACTACGTGCACAAGGCGGGCACCCGTAAGGCCCTCACCACCGTGCTCTGGGTCGCCTGCGTCGTTGAGATCGTGCTCGGTCTCATCGTGCTCATTGTCTTCGCCGTCGAGCCCTGCATCGCAGGCGCCGGCTCGGCAAACATCTGCGCGTAAGCGGCGTTAACGATTTAGGAGAAAACCACTCATGGCTGCAGAACAGCTCAAAGACGAGACGAAGGTAATCGACGGCGTAACCGTCCACTACCACCGCAACGAAATCGTCATCGTCGGCGCCGGTGGCGCTGGCATGCGCGCGGCAATCGAAGCCGCCGAAACCGCGGGCACCGGTGCCTGCATCGACGTCATCACCAAGCTCTACCCCACCCGCTCGCACACCGGTGCAGCACAGGGCGGTATGGCTGCCGCACTCGCCAACGTTGAAGAAGACAACTGGGAGTGGCACACCTACGACACCGTCAAGGGTGGCGACTACCTCGTCGACCAAGACTCGGCCGAGATCCTCGCGAAAGAGGCCATCGACGCCGTTCTCGACCTCGAAAACATGGGTCTGCCCTTCAACCGCACGCCCGAAGGCAAGATCGACCAGCGTCGCTTCGGTGGCCACACCCGCGACCACGGTAAAGCCCCCGTGCGCCGCGCCTGCTACGCGGCCGACCGCACCGGCCACATGATTCTGCAGACGCTCTACCAGAACTGCGTCAAGCACAACATCCGCTTCTTCAACGAGTACTACGCACTCGACCTCGCGTTCACCGAGGTTGACGGCGTGAAGCGCCCCAGCGCCATCATCGCCTACGAACTCAAAACCGGGCACCTACACGTGTTCCAGGGCAAGTCGTTCGTGTTCGCCACCGGTGGTTTCGGCAAGATCTTCAAAACCACCTCGAACGCGCACACCCTCACCGGTGACGGCGTCGGCATTATCTGGCGCAACGGGCTGCCGCTCGAAGACATGGAGTTCTACCAGTTCCACCCCACGGGCCTGGCGGGCCTGGGCATCCTGCTCACCGAGGGTGCTCGTGGTGAGGGTGCGATCCTGCGTAACGACTCGGGTGAGCGTTTCATGGAGCGCTACGCACCGACCATTAAAGACCTCGCGCCGCGTGACATCGTGGCCCGCTCAATGGTGCAAGAAGTGCAGGAGGGCCGCGGCGCCGGCCCGCACAAAGACTACGTCTACCTCGACTGCACCCACCTGGGTGCCGAAGTGCTCGAAACCAAACTGCCCGACATCACCGAGTTCGCGCGCACCTACCTGGGTGTCGACCCGGTTGTTGAACCGGTTCCGGTGTACCCCACTGCGCACTACGCAATGGGTGGCATCCCCACCAATAACGACGCCGAAGTGCTGCGCAACAACGACGAAATCGTGCCCGGCCTGTTCGCTGCCGGTGAGTGTGCCTGTGTATCGGTGCACGGCTCGAACCGTCTGGGCACCAACTCGCTGCTCGACATCAACGTGTTCGGTAAGCGTGCCGGCCGCCAGGCCGTGAAATACGCGCAGCAGGCCGACTACGTTGAGGTGGCTGACAACGCCGACGAGTTTGTGCGCACGCTGGTCGCAAACCTGCGCAACGCCAGCGGCACCGAGTCGGTTGCGGACATCCGCCGCGAACTGCAGGAAACCATGGACGCCAACGTCCAGGTGTTCCGCACCGACGACACACTCGCCCACGCCACCGACAAGATTCACGAGCTGCGCGAGCGCTACCGCAACATCCACGTTGCCGACAAGGGGCACCGCTTCAACACCGAGCTGCTCGAAGCCATCGAGCTTGGCTTCCTGCTCGACCTCGCCGAAGTGGTCACCTACTGTGCCCGCAACCGTGAAGAATCGCGCGGTGGCCACATGCGTGACGACTTCCCGAAGCGTGACGACGAAAACTGGATGCACCACACCATGGCGTACCTCACCGGCGACCGCCGCTCGGCCGACCCGTCCGACCACATCACGCTCGGCAAGAAGCCGGTGCGCATGACGCACTACGTGCCGCAGGAACGCAAGTACTAGGGATCGAAGGGAGAGCAAAAGATGACTGACGCAACAAAGGCAGTCGACGCAACCGCGTCGCAGACCGCAGCTGAAGAGCCTGAAAAGCCCTTCGACATCATCGTTCGGGTGCGCCGCTACAACCCCGAAACCGACTCGGAGCCGTACTGGCAAGAGTTCACCGTGCCGATGTACTCGACCAGCCGCATCCTCGATGCGCTGCACCACATCAAGTGGGAGCAAGACTCGAGCCTGGCGTTCCGCCGCTCATGCGCGCACGGTATTTGCGGTTCGGATGCAATGCGCATCAACGGTCGCAACCGTCTGGCTTGCAAGACGCTCATCAAAGACCTCGACCGCAGCAAACCGATCACGGTCGAAGCGATCAAGGGCCTGCCGCTCGAACGCGACCTGTACGTCGACATGGAGCCGTTCTTCGAGGCATACCGTGAGGTGCAGCCGTTCCTGCAGGCATCAGACAAGCCCGAGAAAGAGCGCATCCAGTCGATCGAAGACCGGGCGATCTTCGACGACACCACCAAGTGCATCCTGTGCGCGGCGTGCACCACTTCGTGCCCCGTGTTCTGGACTGACGGCCAATACTTCGGCCCCGCAGCGATCGTGAACGCACACCGTTTCATCTTCGACTCGCGTGACGAAGCCAGCAGCACTCGCCTCGACATCCTCAACGACAAAGAAGGCGTGTGGCGCTGCCGCACCACCTTCAACTGCACCGAGGCGTGCCCGCGTGGCATCGAGGTGACCAAGGCAATTGCTGAGGTTAAGCAGGCAGTTCTGCGCGGTGGTGTGAAGCGCTAATCGCTGCCCAGGGGCACGAAGCGCCAACCGCAGTTCAGGGGCGCATCCCCAACCCCAGCTCAGGGGCGCATCCGGTTCTTTCGGATGCGCCCCTTTTTGTGCCCGTTGCACCCGGTCTGCCCCTGCCCCGCGGGGCCCGGGCCCCGCGCTGCCCGGGCCCACCGCCACCCGGCTCCCGCGCCACTCTCCTCCCCGCGCGCCCCCACCTAGCGCGCCCCCACCTAGCGCGCCCCCACCCCGCAAATGACCCTCTAACTGGCAAATGACCCTGCTATAGGAGGGTCATTTCGCACTAAGAGGGTCACTTCACGAGACAGATCAGCTGCGGGGCGCACATGATGCAGTTCGGAGCACCCTCGCAACCCAACCAGCAGACCGCAGTTGCTGTGGAAAGTTACCTATCCACAGAATCCGCGCGACACACCGCATCCCGTCACAAAGTGCGCTGAGCTACTGCACATGCAACTCCACTTCACCACGGCGGCGCACCCGGCGGCACCACAAGCGCGCGAACTACAAGCCGCGCTCGGCCCCGAGTGCATCCGCCTCTACCGCGGCGCATACCTCGACACCAGGCATGCTGAATGCGAGCGATTCACGGCCGAAGACCTTCACGCATGCCGCACCTTCGCGGTGATGCAGCGCAATGCCGGGGTGGTGAGCGGTGTGAGCGCAGCGAACCTGCACGGTCTCCCATTACTTCGTCACCGACTCGAGGGGGATGTGGTGCTAACACGAAAGCACCGGGGTACTCCGGGGGCCGGGTTGCGAATCCGCCGGTCGGCAATCCCCGACGAGGATATTCAGACCCGGTACGGGATGCGCGTCACCACTCCCCGTCGAACGCTAATGGATCTTGCCGAGCAGGTGAACGCATTTGAACTTTTGGCGGCAACTGACGCCGCGATGCAGCAGGGGTTGAATCCCGGCTTGCTGCCTGATTCTGGACGGCACTGTCGCACCTATGCCTGGGTGAAGGAGCATGCGAGCGATCGTGCCGAGAGCTTTGCTGAATCTTGGTGCCGGGCCCTGATCGTAGAGGCTGGTTTGCCGCATCCGCTGCTGCAGGTGAATGTGTTTGATGCTGCGGGTCGATTCGTTGGCCGCGTGGATATGGCGTGGCCCCACCTCGGGCTTTGTTTCGAGTTCGACGGTGCGGTGAAGTATCAGCAGCACCTACGGCCCGGGGAATCTGCGACGGATGCGGTGATGCGTGAGAAGCAGCGCGAACGCGCTCTGCTGGATCTCGGTTGGGTGGTGTCGCGGGCGGTTTGGGCAGATTTGCGGGATACGCGGCGGTTTCAATCGCGGCTCTACACCGATATACAGCGGGCAGCTCGATTACCGAGTGTGATCGGGCACTGGCAGCTGGGGGCAGTGCAGCGGTCTCAGCCCCGCGACTTTAGTGCGCTCCTCGGTGTTGGTGTCGATGCTCCGTACCCGGCGCTCGGTATCAAGTGACCCTGCTATTGCGAAGTGACACTCCTACAGCAGGGTCATTTGCCACTAAGAGGGTCACTTGGTGGCAAGGAGGCGCGTGGGATGCAGGTGCGGGGATGCGGATGCTGGCGGGGATGCTGGCGCTAGCGTGGGGGCGCAACCCAGTCGCACGGCACTCGCACTTCCCAATGGCGCGGGAAGGTATTCACCCGCACGTCATCAGCCGGCGCTCGACCGCACTCCGTTGCGGCCCGATCGACCTCTGCTGGCCAGTTGGCGCCGCCCACTCGAGGTACCCGGGCCGGGTCGATGGCAGCCGAGTTGACGAGCAAACTGGCGGACACTACCGCGACCGCCACGAAACCGAGATACTTCATCCTGGGGCCCGACAGCAGTGCATCCGCCGCAACGATCAGACCAACAAGTGCGAGCATCGAACTCACCCCGACATATCGCCAGGTTCGGAAGTTATCGACAAACACTGCAATATCGAACGAGAACTGAAATGACTCGGCCGGGTTGAGCAGCAGCGCCGCAGCCCAGATGCACGCGCTACCCAGAATATGTCCAGCAATCAGCCATCGATTCACCCTGCCTCCGGCAACAAACGCGAGCACCACAAACGCGGCCACCAGCGCGAAACCAAGCACGATCAACCACGGGCCGACCAGTTCTACCCGGCGCGCAACCCGCGTTGTATCCCACCAGAAACTGCCCGCGAATGGTTCAAACAGGTAGCCGATAACGATATCGCTCAGGTCAAGCTTTGCGCCGCCGGTGTAGAGCTGCCGTGGGAAGACGGCTGAGATCACCAGCTGTGCACCAATCCCGATGACCGCGGCGCTCGCGACCGGCCAGGTTCGCCGTTCTCGAATACTGCGAATGAAAAGTGGCAGCGCGATCAGCAGCTGCGGTTCGCTGAGCGTCATGAGCAGCACCGCGACCGCGGCGATCCAGCTGGTCACCCAGTTTCGCGGCACCGCCAGAAACATCCAAAAGCCGAGCAGGAGGAAATACCAGTGCAGATTGGCGAGGTTGCCTGCCATTTCAAGCGGCCCGGTCGGCACGAGGGCAGGAACCAGTCCGATGAGCGCGCGAATCCAGATGCGCTCGGTTGCCATCGCGGCATACCAAACGAGCGCGCCCGAAACTGCGCCGATCACAAGTGCCGCAGCCACGGTCATCCCGTGGGCAACCTGTTCCGGCGCCACCAAGTCGACCACCACGCCCGCAAGTAGTCGCGGAACCACGTGCAGATAGCCCTGGTAGGGCTCGAACACGCCGCCGTAACCGTTGACGAGGTGGTCAACCATGAAGTTGCGGCCGTCTTCAGCCCAAATCACGCCGCGCGCAGCGCTCGGGGTTCGCAGGTAGACGATCGCCGCGCTTGCGACAGCGATAACGAAGGGCAGCCACTGCTGGATGCGGGCCGAACGCTGGCGTGATGCTGCAGCCGATTCGGATTTTTCAGAGGCGGTGATGTTCGTAGCCAATCGCTGCCTTCCAACGTGGATGGGGTCGGGCATAGACCGTGACTACCTTAAGCCCGGGATGCGGTGCCGCGAGGGAGCGCATTCGGCATCAAGTGACCCTGCTACTGCAAAATGACCCTCCTACAGCAGGGCCACTTGCCAGTAAGAGGGTCACTTGCCGCTGTGGGCAGGGATGCGGGACGCGGGGATGCGGGTCCACGAGGGAGCGCATCCGGCATCAAGTGACCCTGCTACTGCGAAATGACCCTCCGACAGCAGGGTCACTTGCCACTAAGAGAGTCACTTGCCGGTGCGGGGGCGCAGGGATGCGGGGGCGCGGGGACGCGGGGATGCGGGCGAGGGCCGCCCGCCACGGGCTAGGCGGGGAAGGCGAGCTCACGGGCCTGCTGCGCCGAGCGGGCCATCATCGCCCGCGCCGCGATGGCTCGCGCATCCTCGAGGGTCACCTCGCGCAACGCGGCACGCACCGCTGCCATCGCCGGCGGCGCCATCGATAGCGAGCGCACGCCCAACCCTACAAGCACCACGGCGAGCTGCGGATCGGCCGCCGCTTCGCCACACACACCAACGCTCTTCTGCGCGGCAAGCCCGGCCTCACCCGCCGCCCAAATCAGCCGCAGCACCGCCGGATGCCACGGGTCTTGGAAGTTCGCCACCGTCCCGAGCACACGGTCGGCCGCGAGCGCGTACTGGGTGAGGTCGTTGGTGCCCAGCGAAACAAAGTCGCTCGATTCGAGAATCTGCTCGGCCAGCAGCGCCGCCGACGGCACCTCGACCATCGACCCGGCCACTTCAATTCCAATCTCGCGTGCGAGCGTGGTGAAGTATTCGCTCTCGCCCGCATCCGCCACCATCGGGGCCATCACCCACAGCTCCACACCGGTTGCCGCGGCAGCCTCGTGCAGGGCCCGCAGCTGGTCGCGCAGCAGCGGTTCGCGCTCACGCAGGATGCGGATCCCGCGCATCCCCAGTGCTGGGTTGGGTTCGTCGGCGTCGTTGAGAAACGGCAGCGGTTTATCGGCGCCGGCGTCGAGCACCCGCGCAACCACCTTGCGTCCCGCAAATGGCCGCATCATTTCGGTGTAGTCGGCGAGCTGTTCGTCAAAGCTCGGTGCCTGGTCGCGGTCGAGGAACATGAATTCGGTGCGAAAAAGCCCCACGCCCTCGGCGCCCGCGGCCGCGGCACGTTCGGCATCGCCGGGTTTGCCGACATTCGCGAGAATCTGCACCGCGGTGCCGTCGGCCAGTTTGCCGGGTGTTGCCGGTTCGGCGTCAAGCTGTTCCTGCTGCCGCACGCGCTGCTGCGCTGCGGCAAGTTGGTCGGCGTCGGGGGCCACCAGTACGGTTCCGGTGGCGGCATCGACGATCACGGTCTCGCCCTCGGCGATTTTGTCGGCGCCGCTGCACGCCACCACTGCCGGTAAGCCGCGTTCAGCGGCAATGATGCCGGTGTGTGCTTTCGGTGAGCCGTCGCGGGTAACGAATGCCAGCACCCGGTCAAGGTCGAGGCTGGCGGTGTCGGCCGGGGCCAGGTCAACCGCCACGAGCACGAACGGTTCGTCGCGTTCGGGCGCCTCAGGCACCGGCACACCGGCGAGTTCGGCACGGATGCGCTGTGATACGTCGTTGAGGTCGGCGGCTCGCTCGGCCATATAGCCGCCCATGCCGCGCAGCACTTCGGCATACTGTGTGAACGCTTCGTACACTCCGCGTTCGCCGCTGCGGCCCACGCCGATTGCTTGGTCAACCAGCTGCAGCACTGAGGGGTCGACCGCCATCATTGCCTGGGCCTCGAGCACTTCTTGCATCGATCCGGTCACGGTTGCCGCGCGCGCGGTGAGTGCATCCCGCACCCGGGTGGCGGCGTCGCGCACCCGCTGCTGTTCTTCATCGGTGTTACCGGTGAACGGTGCCTCGCTGGGGATCGGAAGCGGATCGGGCATCCGAACTACGGTGCCGATTGCGGTGCGGGTTCCCACTCCATAACCATTGAGTTGCATTTTTATTTCCCTTCCGGTGACGGGATGCTATTTCCACCAGCCTATTGACTCGGTCACTTAACCTGGCTGAGTGGCCGAACAAAACTCGACAGCTCAGCGCTCGCACACCAGACCCCGCACACCGATTTTTCCGGCGTTGCCAAAGGTGGCTGCCGACGCGACACTCATTCAACGCATACAGGCGTTCGCTGGCTGGTTGCAGGCGTCTCGCCCGCTGCGCGCACTAAAGCACTGGACGGCCTCGCAGGGCCCGTTGCTGGCGGGCGGTATGGCCTATGCCGCGCTGTTCTCGTTCTTTGCGGGCATCCTGGTGTTTTTCTCGGTGGCCGGTATCGTGCTGGCGAACCGTCCCGATCTCACCGAGGCGATCATCGAGTCGCTCGCCGAGTCGGTGCCGGGGCTCATTGGTGAAAACGGTGTGGTGAGTGCCGACACGCTCACCGGTTTGAGTGCCTCGTTCACGGTTGCGGGTTTGATCGCCCTGCTTTCGGGGTTGTGGACGGCAATGAACTTTCTTAACGGTGCCCGCATGTCGATCCGCGCTGTGTTCGAGCTTCCGCCGCAGCCGAAAACGAATTTCGTGGTGACGAAGCTGCTCGATCTGCTGCTCATCATCGGTTTCGGGTTGATGATTGCGGTTTCGGCGGTGCTCACTGCCGCCAGTTCAGACATCACCACCTGGCTTTTCCGTGAGGTGTTGCACTTGGATGTGGGTGCCGCGCTCGGGGTGATCGTGCGGACGCTTTCACTCATCATCGGTATCGCTTTCGATGCGGTGATTGTCGCGCTGGTGCTGCAGGTGATGTGCCGGTTGCGCGTCCCGGCACCGATTCTGTGGCAGGGAGCGTTCGTGGGCGCGGTGTTGCTGCAGTTGTTGAAGCAGGCCGGGTCGCTGCTGATCGGCGGGGCGTCGTCGAACCCGCTGCTGGCGACGTTTGCCGCGGTGCTCGGTGTGCTGATCTTCTTTAACTTCGCTTGTATGGTGCTGCTGATCACCGCGTCGTGGGTGAAGGTAACAATGGATGATAATGCGGTCTCGCCGCGATTGGTGACGGTTGCCGAGGCCGAAGAGATCACTCGCGCCACCGAACGTCAGGCGCTTCGTGAGCGGCTCGCCACCGACAGCATCCAGGTGATGCATGACTTCAGCACCACTCCCCGCTGGCGCCGCCGAAAGTTGCGCCGCGAATACGAGGAGATTGTGAAGCGGCAGCACGCGCTCGATCGTGAAGAGCGCGAGATTCAGCTTCGCTCGCTCGGCTATCGCGCCGCCGAACCGGGTTCAGAGTAGTCGGCAGCCACCCGCCCCGCGTTCGCGCTGCCGCGGTTGTTGCTCGCTAGAGCTGATAGTCGGCCAGCACGGGTGCGTGGTCGCTCCAGCGCTGGTCGTAGGCGGTGGCGCGATCGACCGCATAGTTGGATGCACGCGCGGCCAGCGCCGGGGTGGCGGCGTGGTAGTCGATGCGCCAGCCGGTGTCGTTGTCGAAGGCTTTGCCTCGCCACGACCACCAGGTGTAGGGCCCGTCGACGTCGCCTGCGGCGACCCGGCCCACATCCACCCAGCCGAGGCCTTCGCCACCCGACCCGTCAACCGTTTTGATCGGCGCTGCTAGTTCGCCAAACATCCGGTCGAAATAGCCGCGCTCGCGGGGCAGGAAGCCGGCCCGTTTGACGTTGCCCTTCCAGTTTTTGATGTCGCGTTCGGTATGGCCGACGTTGAAGTCGCCCACCACCAGCACCAGTTCGCGTTCGGCTCGCAGCTGGCTCATTCGCTCGGTCATAGCGTCGAGGAAGCGCCATTTTTCTTCCTGTTTGGGGGTGTCGACCTCGCCCGAGTGCACGTAGCAGCTGACCACGGTGAGCTCGGTGTCACCCACCCGCAGGTCGGTTTCGATCCAGCGTCCGGTGGCGTCAAAGTCGTCGGGGCCAAGGCCGCGACGCACCGCCGTAAACGGGATGCGGCTGAGCACGGCAACGCCGGCGCGGCCTTTTGCCGAGCACTCGTCGAGCGCGATGTGCCACTGAGTGCCGTCGGTGGCCCGGAAGCTACCGTCGTCGACTGCTTCGAGCCCCAGCGCGGTTTCGAGCTGGGCGTGGGATGCGCGCACCTCCTGTAGCGCCAGCACGTCCACACCCCGCTCGGGAAGCCATTCGAGCATCCCCTTACGGGCTGCGGCACGGATACCGTTCACGTTCACCGAGGCCACACGAATCTTGGTCATGCGCTCCATTGTAAGAACCCGCGGGCCGCGCGGCGTCGGCTGTGCACTGAAGTCGGCGGTCGTAACTTGCGCGAACTAGTATGGGTTGGATTATCCGCATTTGAGCGTCGCACAAGAAAGCCGTCACCTATGACCAAACCAGTTCTGTTTTCGGGCATGCAGCCGTCGAGCGATTCGCTCCACCTCGGCAACTATGTGGGCGCGCTAACCAACTGGGTGAAGATGCAGGACGATGCCGATGCGGTGTACTGCGTGGTGAACCAGCACGCGATCACCTCAAAATTTGACCCCGAGCAGCTGCGTGAGCGCACGCTCGCGACCGCAGCCCAGTACATTGCCGCCGGCATCGACCCCGAAAAGTCGACGCTGTATGTGCAATCGGATGTGCCCGCGCACGCGCAGCTGGGATGGATTCTCGGCACGATCACCGGGTTCGGTGAGGCAAGCCGAATGACCCAGTTCAAAGACAAGTCACAGCGCTTCGGATCGGATTCGACGACCGTGGGGCTGTTCACCTACCCGGTGCTGATGGCGGCCGATATTTTGCTGTTCCAGGCCGAGCAGGTGCCGGTGGGCGAAGACCAGCGCCAGCACATCGAACTCACCCGCAATCTCGCCGAGCGTTTCAACTCGCGTTTTGGTGAGACGTTCACGATTCCCGAGGGATTCATCCCGAAGGCAAACGCGAAGGTTTACGATCTGCAAGACCCGACCGCGAAGATGTCGAAGTCGGCAGATTCGGATGCGGGACTGTTGCGCATCCTCGACGACCCGAAGGTGACTCGCAAGAAGATCATGCGCGCGGTAACCGACACCGACGGCGAGATTCGTTTCGACCGCGACACTAAGCCCGGGGTGTCGAATCTGCTGACAATTTACGCGGTGCTCGCTGGCCGCGAAATTGATGACGTGGCGGCCGAGTATGCCGGCCGCGGCTATGGCGACCTCAAGAAGGGTCTCGCCGAGGTTGTGGAGGAAACGTTCGGCCCGATCCGTGCCCGCACTGCCGAACTGCTCGACGACCGCGGTGAGCTGATGCGCCTGCTGCGCGCTGGCGCCGACCGCGCCGCCGAGCGGGCGAACAAGACGCTTGAACTCGTGCATGAGCGCATCGGCTTCCCGAAGTCGTCGCACTAACGAACTGTCCCCAAAATCAAGGAAACGATGTCCAATTCCACTACCGGGCGCCATGCAGCGCCGATCAGCCGCGACACGCTCGTGGTAATTCCCACCTATAACGAGCGGGAAAACCTCGAAACTATCTTGCGTCGGGTGTTGGCGCAAACCGACCGTGTGGATGTGCTGGTGGTTGATGATGGTTCGCCCGACGGCACCGGCGCGCTCGCTGACCAGCTGGCGGCACAGGATGAGCGCGTCACCGTGCTGCACCGCTGCGGCAAACTGGGGCTGGCGTCGGCCTATCTGCAGGGTTTTGAGATCGGCCATGAACGCGGCTATTCGTATCTGTTTGAGTTTGATGCCGATGGTTCGCATCCTGCTGAACGGTTGCCCGCCATGATTGAGGAACTTGATGGGGGTGCCGATCTGGTGATCGGTTCGCGCTATGTGCGCGGGGGCGCTACCGAAAATTGGCCGCTGTCGCGTCAGCTACTCTCGCGCGGCGCATCCATCTATGCGGGGTTGCTGTTGCGGTCGAAGATCCGTGACATCACCGCCGGGTATCGCGGTTATCGAGCGGCGGCGCTGCGCGAGGTTGACCTGGGCGGTGTCGGTTCTGCCGGTTATTGTTTCCAGATCGAGATGGCCTGGATGTTTGAGCGTCTCGGATACCGGGTGGTGGAGGTGCCGATCACTTTCCGCGAGCGTGAGCTGGGCGCATCCAAGATGTCGTCGTCGATTATTTTTGAGGCGATGTGGCGGGTGCTGGCCTGGGGTATCGGTTACCGGGCTCGTGGCGTGGTCGCGTTGACCACGCGTCGTTAGGTTGGCTGATGATGTCGCCCGCTGAGCGCGTTCGTTTTGAGGTCGCCACGAATATCCCCACTGAGCTGGGAGTGTTCGAGGTACGCGCCTATAGTGACCTTGCTACTGGCGAACTGCATATGGCGTGGTGTGTCGGCGAACCCCACGATGGGATGCTCGTGCGGGTGCACTCGGAGTGTCTCACCGGTGAGGCGTTTGGTTCGCAGAAGTGCGAGTGTGGCCCGCAGCTGGATGCCGCGCTGGCGCTCGTGCAGCAGCACGGCGGCGCGGTGCTGTATTTGCGGGGTCAAGAGGGTCGCGGTATCGGGTTGTTAAACAAGCTGCGCGCCTACCGGCTGCAGGAAGACGGTTTTGACACGGTGGACGCGAACCTCAGGCTCGGTCTGCCCGCTGATGCGCGGGAGTATGGCGCGGCTGCGGGGATGCTGATGGAGCTCGGGGTGCGCGAGGTGCGGCTGCTGACGAATAATCCCGAAAAGACGAAGTATTTGAACGAGCACGGCATCACTGTCACCGAGCGGGTTGCACTCGAGGTGGGGCGGAACGAGTTCAATGACGACTATTTGCGAGTGAAGGCGAAGCGGATGGGGCATCTGCTCGACGGCTAGGCCGATACCTGCGTTCGATAGAATCCGAGCATGATGATTCTCAAGGGCATCCTGCTCGTTCTGCACTTTGTTGGTCTGGCCGCACTGTTTGGGGTGTGGTTTTCACAGATTAAAGACATTGTTCGTGGCGAAGGCCGGATGCTGCCTGGCATGCTGCACGGTGCCGGTCTGATGTTGGTTTCGGGTGTGCTGCTGGTTGGGATCACCGAGATGAGCGCCGAGCTCGGCACGGTGAACCACATGAAGATCGGCATCAAACTGCTCGTGCTCGTGGCGGTGTTCGCGCTGCTGCTTGCGTTCCGCAACAAGCCCGAGCAGCGCGCGCCGAAGTGGGCGCTGTGGCTGGTTGGTGGGCTCGCACTGCTCAACATTTGCATCGCGGTGCTGTGGAACTAGCCTCGCCGAGTTTCGATTGCCCGCCGGTCTGGTCATGTGGGTCGGCGGGCAATTTTTGTGTTCTGTCAGCCTGCGGTGCGAGCAGCCTGTGAAACCGAGTGCAACCTGTGCCCGAATGGGCGACAATGGCAGGGTGACTGCACCCGACGCTGTACCCGATAATCACCCCGTCGAGCCCGCCGGTGCATCCGGCGGCTCGGCATCTGCAGCCGGTAGCGAACCGGCACGTAAATCGGGTGGGCGCAGGAGCGACCGCAACCCAGACGGCACCCCGCGTGCAACACTTCGCCAGTTGTGGCCGTATCTTTTTGCCGACCGCGGCATGATGGCCGTGATCATCGCAATTTCGGTGGTCGGCAGTTTGTTTTCGCTGGCGCAGCCGGTGTTGATGGGGCTGCTCATCCAACAGGTCGAATCGGGGCAGCTCAGCGGTTGGATTGTTTGGGCCCTCGTCGCCGTGGTGGTTGTTGACGCCGGGTTGAGCGGTCTGCAGCATTTTTTGTTGCAGCGCACCGGTGAGCGCATCGTGTTGGGCGCGCGGCGAACGCTGATCGCAAAAATCATGCGCCTGCCGATCGCCGAGTTTGATGCGCGCCGCACGGGCGATCTGGTGTCGCGCGTCGGTAGCGACACCACGATGCTGCGGGCGGTGTTGACGCAGGGACTCATCGAGGCGGTCGGTGGCGCAATCACCTTTATCGGCGCAATTATTGCGATGCTGCTGCTCGACTGGGTGCTATTCCTCGTGACGTTCAGCTGCGTCGTGGTTTCGCTGGTGGCGGTGCTGCTGCTTTCTCGCCAGGTGATGCGAGCGTCAGCTGCCGCTCAGCAAAAAGTGGGCGATTTGACTGCCGCCACCGAGCGCGCCATTTCAGCGATGCGCACGCTGCGCGCTTCGGGCGCGATCGAGCGCGAACAGCGGCGCGTCGAGGCGGATGCTGAACAGGCCTACCGTCGCGGCCTCGATATTGCGGCGATTTCGGCGGTGATGGTGCCGGTTTCGACACTGGCGCTGCAGCTTTCGCTGGTGCTGGTGCTCGGCATCGGCGGGGTGCGGGTTGCCGCCGGGGATTTGGCGGTGTCGGGTCTGGTGACCTTCATCATGTTCCTGTTCATGATGGTGGTGCCGATGGGGCTGTTCTTCGGCGCGATCTCGGCGATCGCTTCAGCACTGGGCGCGTTGGGTCGCATTGAAGAGATTACGAAACTGCCCGATGAGGATGCGACAGATGATGCGTTCCAGCCGCGCCTCACAGTTGTCGGACCGGCGAACGCTGATGCGGCTCCGGATGCACCGGCGCTGGAGTTCGCGGAGGTGTCGTTCCGCTACCCCGAGCGGGTGGTCCGGGCCGCGCGGGCGCGGGCGGATGCATCGGGTCGTTTTGATCGCTATGTGAGCGAGACCGGCCGTCGGGCACGCAGCGCGAGCGAGGTGCTGCTGGAAATTGATGAGTCGACCCCGGTCGATTCGCCGCTCGTGCTCGACGGGGTGTCGTTTGCGGTGCCGCGCGGCACAAAGACCGCGCTGGTTGGCCCCTCGGGTGCCGGTAAGTCGACCATGCTCGCGCTGATTGAGCGTTTTTACGACCCCACCTCGGGTGCAATTCGCCTCGGCGGTGCCGATCTGCGTTCGCTTGACCGCGCCGAGCTGCGCGCGCAGCTGGGTTATGTGCAGCAAAACTCGCCCACCCTCGCGGGCACGCTGCGCGACAATCTGCTGCTGGGGCGGCCGGATGCCTCCGATGACGAGTGCGCCGCGGCGCTGCGGTCGGTGAACCTGGGTGAGGTGCTCGATCGCTCCTCCGGGGGGCTCGACGCGGCCGTCGGCGAGGCGGGGGTGCGGCTTTCGGGTGGTGAGCGACAGCGGCTCGCCATCGCGCGCACGCTGCTGGCTGCTCCCCCGATTCTGCTGTTGGATGAGTCGACCTCGGCGCTTGACGGCCGCAATGAGGCGCTGATGCGCGATGCGCTTGACCGCGCGGCCGAGGGACGCACGATGGTGATGATTGCGCACCGGCTTTCGACCGTGATCGATGCCGACGAGATCGTGGTGCTCGAGCACGGACGCGTGGTCGGCCGCGGCCGGCACGAACAGCTCGTGGAAACAACCCCGCTGTATCGCGAACTCGCCGAGCACCAGCTGTTGGCGTAGCTGCGGCGGCCTTCGGTGGTCTGTCTGGCGCGTAACGACAGCAGCAGCTAGTCGAGCACCACTTCAACCCCGGCGGCACGCAGCTCGTCGAGGGCCTGCGCCGCGGTTTCGGGGTTTACCGCCGCGGTGAGCGGCACGATCACCCGTGCCGAAAAACCCGCCTGTTTTGCGTCAAGTGCCGAGGCGCGCACACAGTGGTCGGTGGCGATGCCCACCACATCCAGGTGCGTGATACCCGATTCGCGCAGCGCCTCGGCGATGGGCTGCCCGCTTTCGGTGACGCCCTGGAATGCCGAGTAGTCGGGCCGGCCCATCCCCTTGTGGATGTGCAGTTGAATCGCATCGGTTTTGAGTGCCGGGTGGTACTCGGCACCCGGGGTGTCGGCGACGCAGTGCACCGGCCAAGTGTCAACAAAGTCGGGCGTGGCCGAGAAGTGGCCACCGTTGTCGTTATCGGCGTCGTGCCAGTCGCGCGATGCGGCAATGAGCGTGTAGTCGCTCTCGCTGGCCGCCAGGTAGTCGCTGATCTCACTCGCCACGCGCGCCCCGCCCGGGCAGGCGAGGGCACCACCCTCGGTGAAATCGTTCTGGACGTCAACAATCAGCAGCGCATGAGTCATGCAGGTCATTCTTGCGCATTCTGGGTCGCAAGGCCCACCCACCGCGGCGTTACCGGTCAGCAACCGTGGTAGAAGCCGCCAGCAGCTGCGCGAAACGGCCGTTATTGGCCACCAGGTCGGCATATCGACCAGATTCGACGATCCTCCCATGTTCAAGCACGTAGATACGGCTCACGTTTCGCAGCGTTTCGAGTCGGTGGGCGATCACCAGTGTGGTGACCCCGAGCTCGTCGAGCCGATCAAGCATCCGTTCTTGGGTGAGCGGATCTTGGTGGCTGGTTGCCTCATCCAGCACCAGCACCGCCCGTGCTAAACCGCCGGGTGCACCGCTTGCTCGCAGCAGGGTGCGCGCGAGCACCAACCGCTGCCGCTGCCCACCGCTGATGCGGTTGCCGCGTCGTCCCACCGGGGTGTCGAGCGGCAGTTCGAGTTCGGCAGCCCGGCACGCCCAGGCGAGCTGTTCGGGTGTGGCGGCGGCATCAACCACGCGTAGATTGTCGGCGACGGTGCCGTCAATCAAGAACCCCTGCTGGTCGGCCATTGCAACCCGCGCAGCCACCGCATCCGAGCCGAGTGCCGTTACCGGGTAGCCGTCGATGAGCACCTCGCCGCGGTCAACATCGTAGTGACGCTGCACGAGCCGACCGATAGTTGATTTCCCCGACCCGGTCGACCCGACCAGCGCGATCGACGTGCCCGGCAATAACCGCAGCGAGACACCCCGTAGCGTTTCGACATCCCGGCCCGGATAGCTGAAGTGCACATCGCGCAGCTCGACCCGCGGGTAATTTGACTCGGGATGGGGCGAGGCGGGCCTGCTGGGTTCGGTCACGGTGGGTTGACCGCTGGCCAGTTCGCGGATGCGGCGGGTAGCGGCAAGCCCCGCCGGCAGTGACGTTGCCAGTCGCTCAACCGTGTCGAACACCCCGGCGGTTCCGAACACGAATGACACGGTGACCAGCACACCCGGCAGGCTCGCTCGGTCGGCGAGCAGCGTCGGGGTGCAGGCGAGTGCGACGAGTGCGGCACCAAGCCACACCCGCAGCGTGGTGGCAGCATTGCGCAGGCCGGCGCGGCGGGCACCGACGCGCAGCTGCTTGCCGAGCAGTTCGTCGATGCGGGCAAGCTGGGTGGCCCGCCAGTCGGCGGCAGCGAAAGCACGCACTTCTTCGTGGAGCCGCAGCGTGTCGGCGATGTGCTGAGCGGTGTCTGCCCGCAACTGTGCCGTGCGCCGTGCCGCAGCGCCGCTCGTGCGCGCCAAGAACGGGATGCCGACACCCGCGAGCATCACCACGGCCAGGGTCAGCGCCGGTAGTGGCCCGCTATAGACACCCGCGGCAATAATCACCACCAGCGGCACCACCACGAGCGACACTGCCGGGGCGATAGTGTGCGCAAAAAACACCTCCACGCGGTCGACGTCGCGGATCGCGGTTGCCTGGATGCGCGCAGCACCCTGACCGTCGGTGATGGCCGGAGCCTGCGGCACGAGCCGCCGCAGCAGCCACACCCGCACTTCGGCCATGAGCGAGAACGCGGCGAGATGCCCGAGCAACTGTTCGATATAGCGCGCCACGGCTTTCACGATCGCCAGTAGCGCAACCGTCACCACCACGGGCACCAGCTCGCCTGCCGCGAGTTCGGCTCCGCGCAGCCACACCTCGCCGAGCTTCCAAGCCGGCACCGCCAACAGCGCCACCGCCAGCAGCTGACCGATCAGTCGCGCGGCAATCGAACCGGCAAGCTGCCGGGTAGCGGCGCCGGCGAACTGCAGCAGCCAGCGCACCTGTGGCCAGGCGCCCTCGTGAGTTTCGATGGTCACTGCCCGTTCACCCCCTTGATGCTGGATGCTGCGGCCGCGCTGCCGGGGTTCGCATCGATGACGAACGGCCGCTTCGATGCCGCAAGCGCCGTCGCGAAATAGTGGCTGCGGTCGACGAGCTCTTCGGGGGTTCCCTGTGCGGTAATGACCCCGTTTTCGAGCACGATCACCCAGTTAGCCTCCATGATCGTGTCGAGCCGGTGCGCGACGGTGATCACGGTGCGGCCCACCGATGCGGCCGCGAGGCTCGTGCGCACGCGCGCTTCGGTGGCACGGTCGAGGTCGGCGGTGGGTTCGTCGAGCAGCAGCACCGGTCGATCGCGCAGCAGTGCGCGTGCCACGCCGATACGTCGCCGCTGACCGCCCGAGAGAAATTCGCCGCGGTCGCCCACTTCGGTGTCGATTCCGTTGGGAAAGCTCGCCACTTCGTCGGCGAGCCCGGCACGGTGCAGCGCCATGTGGAGTTCGTCAGCGTCGGCGTCGGTTTTCGCGAAGCGCAGGTTCTCGGCGATGGTGCTCGCGAGCATCCCCGGTTGCTGTGACACTGTCGACGAACGGTCGCGCAGCACATCTGGGGTAACCGGGTGACCGCTGAGCAGCAGCGTACCGCTGCTCGGCGCCAGCAGCCCGCCCAGCACCCGCAGCAGGGTTGATTTACCAGCGCCGGATGGGCCAACCACCGCGATATGTGCGCCGCCGGCAATTTTCAGGTCGATATCGCGCAGCAGTGTTTTCCCGTTGCTGGTTACCGTGACGTCGCGCAGTTCGAGTTCGCGTCCGGCCCGGTTGTCGAGCACGTGTTCGGGTACATCTGCCGCGGGTTCGTCGGCCAGGGGCTGTTCGAGTACGGCGGTGATCTGGTCGCGTCGTGCCCGCCCGGCGAGCCCCACATAGAAATTGCGTCCGATGCGGTCGATGGGTTCTTGCAGCAGTGGGATGCACAGCAGCCCCGCGAATGCGGCACCGATATCGATTGCCCCGTCAAGCAGCCGCCACAGCAGTAGCGCTACCGCGGTGACGCCCATGAACCAGCCGAACACGATGTCGTTGACGATGATCATCCGCTGGTTGCGCACGAGCAATCGCGACAGCTCGCGCATCGATTCGCGAGCGGAGGCCGCGAACGAGGCGATCATGCGGTCGGTGGCGCCGAGCATTTTGAAGGTGCCGATACCCTCAAGCATTTCGAGGTAGCGCGCGGTGGCGGCGGCCTCACGGCGGCGATATTCGGCGTTGGAGCCGCGCAAGAGTTTTCCGGCGGCCATGATGATCACCGGCACGAGGGCTACGAATCCCAGCAGTATCACTGCCGAGAGCCAGTCGATGGCGATGGCCCACAGCACCAGCACGATCAGCGGCGCGGTGAAAGATGCGAGCGTGGGCGCGAGAAACGTGGCGCGGTAGCCGGCGGCTTTTTCAACTCCGGCGGTGGCGATATCGATGAGTGCACCCTCGCTGCTAGCCGGTGCGGTAGCGCCCGGATGGGGCCGACCTCGGTGGGCGGGAGCGGTCGGCACCTTGGCGCCGTGCAGTGCCGCCGACACCAACTGTCGTCGCCAATTCCGCTCGTGGTTGGCCTGTTCGATCCCCGGCAGTGCTTCGGCGATCCCGCCAGCCACGGCACCAATCACGGCCACCGCGATAGCGGCGCCAAGCAGCCTGAGGGCACCTTCCGCATCGGTCTGCCAATCTGATGCTGCAACAGTAACCAGCGACGCGATAGCGCGCGCCAGCAAGACCGCTGCCACGGCAAGCATCCCCACACGCAACCAGGTGAGCAGGATGACCGCGCGGGCGGTTTTGGGCGGGTCGGTTATCGCTTCACGCAGCCACATTTGTTGCCAACCTCATTTCAATACTGGATGCTTCCACCCTACGTGTGTCGGTTACAGCATTCCTCGCTCACGTGAACCGAGGTAACGCAGGCTGCTCGGTGCGTGCATCTCAGCACGGCTTGCGCCGCCTGCCAAGCGATGGTGTTCGGTGCGTGACCGATGGGATTGACCCGCGCTGGGTTTCGGTGCTGCTCGAAAAGAATGAGACGATCAGAGAGTCTGGCGTTGCCGCCGTGGTGCTCACCCACCCGGCAGCCGGCATCGCCGAGCTTGCGACGAATAAGTTCGCACAGCACGGTTTGCGTCTGTAAGCGAGGCGAATCTGTGCGGTGTGATTACGAACGAATGGGGACCATTACATGTCGATTCAATTGGCGAAGCCTTTCCATCAGCAGCTGGCGGCTGCTGATCGCGGTCTGGTGGGAATGTGGGTGTGTTCGGGTTCGCTCGTCAACGCCGAAATTGCCGCGGGCTCGGGCCTCGACTGGCTGCTCATCGACGGCGAGCACACGGCACTCACCCTCGAATCGCTGCAATCGCAACTCCAGGTGGTGGCCGCCTATCCGATCACCCCGATGGTGCGGGTGCCAGAGAACGACCCGATGCTCCTCAGCCAGTTCCTTGACCTGGGAACCGTCAACCTGCTGGTGCCGAAGGTAAACAACGCCGAGCAGGCAGCCGCAGCGGTCGATGCAGTGCTCTACCCGCCGGCAGGTAACCGCGGTGTTGGTTCGGCGCTGGCGCGGGCAGCCCGCTGGAATCGCATCCCCAACTATCTCGAACGCGCCAACAACGAGTTTGTGTCACTCACCGTGCAGATTGAAACTGCCGAGGCGGTCGAGAACGTGGCCGAGATCCTGGCCGTCGATGGTGTGCACGCCGTGTTCATTGGCCCCAGCGATCTGGCGGCGTCAATGGGGCTCATTGGCCAGCAGGGGCACCCCGATGTGGTGGCTCAGGTGCACCGCGTGATCAGGGCTGCGAAGGCTGCCGGTAAGCCCGTGGGTATTAACGCGTTTAACCCGGCGCTCGCCCACGAATACCTCGATTCGGGTATCGACTTCGTGCTGGTTGGGGCCGATGTCGCCATGCTCGCTCGCGCCAGCGAACGGCTGACCAGCGAGTTCATTGCGCAGCGCACCGGTGAGAAGGTCGCCGACGAAATCGCCAGCTACTAGTCGTTTCGCCCGAGCGGCTCGAGCGACCAGTCCATCCGTGGCGCATCGGCCTCGGCAAATAGCGCCGCCACCTGCTGCTGTGTCACCTCATCCAGTGAGGCGGGTTGCCATTTCGGCTGCCGATCTTTCTCGACCAGCATGGCCCGCACCCCCTCGCTGAAGTCGTGGCCGGCAATCAGCCGCATCCCCACCCGAAACTCGAGGTCGATGGCCGCCCGCAGGTTCACCGCCTGGCGGTTACGCCGCACGAGTTCGAGCGTTGCCGCCGCGGCCAGTGGTGATGCGGCCGTAATTGCCGCGAGCGCCTCGGCCGCAACCCGACGCTCGGGGGCGTGTTCTTGCAGCCGCGCAACAATCTCTTGCAGTGATGCCGCCGAGTACACTTCGTCGAGCCACTCGCGTTCGGCAAGTAGTGCCGACTCACCGGGATTCTCAGCAAGGTCAGCAACCACTTCGGCCGCCGGTTCGTGCGTTAACCGCGCCAACAATTGCGGGATGCGATCGGATGGGATGAACCGGTCGGCAAAACCGGTGGCGATCGCATCCGCCGCACGCAATCTTGCACCGGTGACGCCCGCGTGCTCGCCGAGCCTGCCCGGCATGCGGGCCAGCAGGTAGCTGCCGCCAACATCGGGGCTGAATCCAATAGCTACCTCCGGCATCCCCACCCGGCTGCGTTCGGTGACCACCCGGATGCTGGCGTGGCCCGACAGCCCCACACCGCCGCCGAGCGTGTGGCCGTCCATCACCGCAACCACCGGCTGCGACAGTTCGCTCCAGGTGGCATCGAGGCGATACTCGCTGCCGAGCACTCGCTCAGCAGCGCCGGTATGACCGTCGGCAATCAGCGCAGCGCGAATCTCGGCCACGTCACCACCCGCGCACAGGCCGCGCTCACCGGCACCAAAAATGACGATCTGCTCGACGCTCGCATCGTGGCGCCAGGCCGCGACCACCTCGGCCAGCCCGTCGATCATCGCTCCCGTGAGAGCGTTGAGCTGCCGGGGACGGTTGAGTTCGATCATGCCGAGCCTGCCGCCGGGGCCGCTGCGAGTGATGCGCAGGTTGCCGTTGGCCAGTTCGATAGTGGCGTCGCTCATACGAGCAACCATAAACCGCCGGTTGCGCGGCCTGCCTGTGTTGTAGCGGCTATGCCGCGCAATCCGCGCGCGAGTGCGAAAATTGAAGCATGGCCACCCCGAAGATTTTGTTGTATTACGTGTTTACCCCGCTTGCCGACCCCGAGGCGATCAAACTGTGGCAGCTTGAGCTGTGCCGACGGCTGGGGTTGCGTGGCCGCATCCTGGTGTCACAACACGGCATTAATGGCACCGTGGGCGGCGATGTGGTGCCCTGTAAGCAGTATGTGCGCGCGCTCAAGTCGTATCCGGCGTTCAAGAACGTCGATATGAAATGGTCGGAGGGCACCGGCGTGGATGCCGACGGTTACTCGCTCGATTTCCCGCGGCTGAGTGTGAAAGTGCGCCCCGAGATTGTCGCGTTTGGCACACCGGATGAGCTGGTGGTGAATGAACACGGAGTGGTGGGCGGTGGTGCACACCTGAGCCCCGATCAGGTGCATGAGCTGGTGGCCGAAAAACCCGACACCGTGTTCTTTGATGGTCGCAATGCTGCCGAGGCTGCGGTGGGGAGGTTTCGGGGCGCGGTGGTGCCGAACACGGTGACCACCCACGACTTTATCCGCGAGATCGAGTCGGGTGCCTACGACTGGATGAAAGACCGGCCCGTGGTCACCTACTGCACCGGCGGGGTGCGCTGTGAGATTCTTTCGGCGCTGATGATCAACCGTGGTTTCAACGAGGTGTATCAGATCGACGGCGGCATCGTGCGCTACGGCGAACGCTACGGCAACGAGGGGCTCTGGGAGGGTTCACTCACCGTGTTTGATGGCCGCGAACATCTCGATTTCGGGCCAGAGGCAAAAGTGATTGGTGAGTGCACGCTGTGCGGTGCCGCCACCTCGCGCCTGCAAAACTGTGCCGAAGACACCTGCCAGCAGCGACTGGTGGTGTGCGATCAGTGCGGCAAACAGGATGTGTACTGCGAGGCTTCGGCTGCCGCCAGCTAACTGTGCCTCGGCACAGGGGATGATTTTGGTGGGCTTTCAGCTCGATTTCGGGCCGATTATTACGGGCTGCGTCGACGCTGCACCTATTGTGAAAGCATCGAGATCCTCACCCAACCCAGATCGGAGCAGCCATGACTCCCAAGCAGCGAAGAAGCTGGCTGCTGAGGTGGGTTCCGCGGCTATTTGCAGGCCTCGGCGTGCTGGTGGTGGCGGTGATGCTGAGCGCTCCCCCGTCGGTCAATCTCGTGAGCGCGGGCAAAACAGCCGCAGCCCCGTGCCGCCCGGTCATCAACGTGGCACCGGTGGAGGTGTACCGCAGCTACATAGTTCCGGATGCCGCAGAAGATGCGGTCGACACGCACATCAATCCGCCCGAGTACAAATATTTTGGCCCTGACGAGGTCGACCGGCTCGACGGCCGTTTGGCCTATGCGATCGGCTGCGAACAGGCCCGCACCAACCGCCTCACCACAACTCTGTTCGTTGGTGTTGTCTGGGCGTTTGCCACCCACCGCTGGTTTTTGTGGGCTGCTCGCGTGCGGCGAGAAGATGCCGAGATTGCAGCTGCTCGCGAGCACCGCACGCAAGCAAATCACGACCCAGAGGCGAAACAATCATGACCGCTAACGCCCCCGCCCCGCAGTACCAGCCCCAGCCAGCACCGCAAGGCCCGGAACCGACGGGCCTGGGCCGGGTCATGTTCTGGTTGCAGTGGCTGACACCGCTATTCGGTGCGTTCATGCTCAGCTACGGGCGCGCGCTGTTTTTCGGGCAGGCCGTGGGCTGGATGGGCTTCCTCGTGATCATCGCGGTGGCCCCCATCATGATCTTCGTGTGCTGGGCACTGAGCGCGATCACACTCGCCAGCGATACAGCGCGGCGCGCTCTTGCGCTCCCAAAGTGGTCAGCCCGTTGCCAGGGCGCGATGTGGGTAACCATTTTCGTGTGCGCGGCATTCGTTGAAGACGTTGGCGACATGGAAGAACCTGCAACAGCGTCACTCGCGCATCGGGCATTCGGGGTGAGCGCCGACGTGGCGATGATAATCGCCCTCGTACTCTTCGGCGTTTTCGCCGCACTCGCCGTAGCCAGCAGTATCCTCGCGTTTCAAAAACCGACAGGGCCACACACTCAACCCGCAGGCTTCACCGACCGCATCAACGCACCTCGATGATGGCCCGATAGGCGGGGTCGCCCCAGCGTGCCATCGCATCAAACTCGGCAATCGCAATCGGCAGATCGTGCCCATCGAGCCAGGTTTCGCCCTCGGGTGCGTTAATCCACGGGTCTTGGATGTAGATATAGCGCTCATCTGCCGCATGCGCGATCACCCAGTGCGGGGTCGGATCATTGTGCATCGGCACCTCATCGATCAGCACGATGGCAACCGCACCCGCCTGTAGCGCTGCCGCGAGCGTCGACACCGACTGCCATTCGGTCACGATCCGCAGCCGCGCCTGTTCGGCGTGCATCCTCGCTTCGTGCTGCAGCAGCACTTTCGACTCGCGCATGAACCCGTCACTGCCCTCAAGCAGCACCGGCCCGTCTTGCGAGATCGACAGCGACACCTCGTGTTCGGGTAGCTCGGCGGCAAGCTCCACAAGTAGCGCAGTCGGGTCGATCGCCGGCATATTCGTGGCGCGCCGCCAAAACGCGAGTTCCGCCCGCCGGTCGCCCTGCCGGTCGGCACCCGCAAGCCCGCCGCCGGTGAGGTGGTTCACCGTCAACAGTGCCGATACCGCCCCGCAGGTGAAGTCGGTGGTCTGCGCATAGTACGGCGGTTCGGGGTGACGCCCACCGCCCGCAGCTAGCGCCCAACCCGCAACGTTCTCAGTGCCGTCGGCGGATGCATAGGGCTCGCGCAGCTGCCAGCCACCGGCCCGGGTGAGCACCTCGCGAATGTTTTCGGGATGCGCCGGTGGCTCCGCCGGGATCTCCCACAGCAGCCGCGCATCCCCTCGCTCGCGGCTGTAGTCAAGTAGCGCCGCGACTGCCCCGTCAATATCCGCCGATTCGTGCCACGCCGAGGCGACGACTTTCGTCACCGCGGTGTGTGCGCGTCGCATCGTCAAAAAAGCGACGCCGTCACCCAGGTGCAGCTGCGGTGAGTAGGGGTGCCGCGAACGCCGCCAGGTTTCGGTGAGCTTTCCGTCGGTGAGTGCCGTAACCGGCGCCAGCTGGGCTTCAGTGGGAGTGTCGTTCAGTGGCAGCGTCTGTAGTTGCACCTAGGGCTCCTTCACGTCGGGGTGTTCATCATCTCGCATCTGGCGCCCGTGCGCTGCCGACACCAGCTGCCGCGTGTAGTCATGCTGCGGGTTGTCAAACACCTCTGCCGAGCGGCCCGATTCGATCACCACCCCGTCACGCAACACCGCAACCCGGTCGGTAACCGCCAGCACCACCCCGAGGTCGTGTGACACCAGCGCGATCGCCTGCCCGGTTTCATCTCGCAACCGTTGCAGCAGCGCCAAGATTTTCGCCTGCACCGAAACATCGAGCGCCGATACCGATTCATCGCAAATCAGCAGTTTTGGCCGCGGTGCCAGCGCGCGAGCAATCGCCACCCGCTGGCGCTGACCTCCAGAAAGCGAAGCCGGCCGGCGACGCAAATACTCGGCCGACAGCCCCACCTGCTCGAGCAGCTCGGCAGCCTCACTCGCTGCACGCCCCGCCACCCGCAGCGCCTCGCGCAGCGTGTCACCGACGGTGAACATCGGGTTCAGTGACGAATAGGGGTCTTGAAAAACAATCTGCGCCATCTGCGGGGTGCGGTCGCGTCGACCCGGCCGCACCGGCACCCCGTCGAACGCAATCGTGCCCGCATCCTCCAATTCAAGACCGGCGATGCAGCGCATCAGTGTCGACTTACCCGACCCCGACTCACCCACCAGGCCCACGATCTCGCCGCTGCGCACCTCAAAATCGACACCATCGAGCACCTGCCGCCCGGCAAACGCTTTCGTAATACCGGTGGCGCGCAGCACCGGCGTCTGGCTCGTATCCGCGGCGCCCGAGGCGCTTGCGAGCTCACCGTTACGCATCGCCGTCACCGGGTCGGCTGCGAGCAGCGAACGGGTGTACTCGTGTTGCGGTGCGGTGAACAGCTCGCTCGCACTCGCCCGCTCAACAATCTCGCCCTGCCGCATCACCAGCACCCGGTCGGCGTAGTCGCGCACAATTCCGAGGTCGTGGGTGATGAGCAGCACGGCGATGCCACGCTCACGCCCCAACCAGTCGAGCAGCTCGAGAATACCGGCCTGGTTGGATGCATCCAATGCAGTGGTCGGTTCGTCAGCAATCACCAGCTGCGGTTGCGAGGCGAGCGCGGCCGCAATCGCGGCACGCTGCCGCATCCCGCCCGAAAGCTGATGCGGATATTGTTCGGCAGTTTCGGCCGGCAAGCGCACCTCTGCAAGCGCGGCACGGATGCGTTCAGCTCGCTGTCGGCGCGAAAGCTTTTTGGCATGTGCGTCGATCGTCCAGCCGATCTGGTCGCCGATGCGATGCACCGGGCTCAGCGCCGTAAACGGATCTTGCAGCACCATCGTTACCAACCGGCCCCGCAGCTTCCGCCACTGGCTATCAGACTGCCCCAGCTGATAGCGGGTGCCGTTCACGACCAGTGCGCCAGTGGCGGCAATGCCCGGCGCCAGCAAACCAATCAGGGCTTTCGCCGAGAGAGTTTTACCCGCACCAGACTCGCCGATGAGCGCGAGCGTTTCGCCCCTGCCCACCTCGGCGCTCCAGGGATGCACAATCACTTCGCCGCGGGGCCCGTTCACGCTGAGCCGCTCGACGGCAACCATCGCGGTCGATGTTGTTACCGAGTTCATGCCCGACCTCGCTCCAGTTTCTCACCCAACCAGTCGCCCACCACATTCGCCGACATCGCCACCGCAATAATCAACAGCGCCGGCACCAGTGCCGCGGCCGGGTTCTCAAAAATCAGGTGGCGGCCGTCGGCCAGCTGCCGCCCCCAATCGGCCGCATCGCTGGGCACACCGACCCCCAAAAACGACAGCGATGAAAACGAAACCAGCGCGAACGTCACATTCAGCATCGTGTTGGTGATGATCAACGGCAGCACGTTCGGCAGCACATGCCGAAACATGATCCGCCAACGCGACAGGTTGAGCATCCTCGTCGCCTCGACATAGGCGCGGGTCGACTGATCGAGCACTCCCGCCCGCACGATCCGAATATCACTGGGCGAAAACAGCACGACAAGTAGCAGCACGGTGACCCAATAGTTCGTGCCGAGAATACCGCCCACCACGAGCGCCAACAGCAGCACGGGTAGTGCCAGCAGCAAATCGGTCCAGCGGCCAATCACCGTGTCTACCCAGCCGCGCTCGTATCCCGCGAGGCTACCCAGCAGTATCCCAAGCACCATTGAGCCGAGTGCCACCAGCACCGGCCCCACCAGCGCCGAGGCGGCGCCGCCAACCGCGAGTTTCAGCACATCCCGGCCGAGATCGTCAGTGCCCAGTGGATGCTGATAGCTCAGCGGCGGCACCGCACCGGCAAGCAGATCTTGTTTGGTTGCATCCGGCACGATGAGGTTGCCGAAGATCGCGACGAAAGTTGCCACCGCGAGCACCGCCAGCGCCACATACGGGATGCGTCGCCGGGTATGAGCGGCCGGCACCGTCAATACTTTTGTTTTGGGGGTACTCATGACCGACTCCTGCGCTGACGAGGGTCGAGCAGCCAGAACGCGATATCGGCCAGTAGCGCGATCACCGCGATCAGCGCGGCAATGAGCAGCGTGGCTGCCTGCACCACCGGAATGTCCTTAAACATCACCGAATCTGCCAACAGCTTCCCGAGGCCCGGAAGCGCAAACGTGGTTTCGGCCAGTAGCGTGCCACCCACCAGGAAGGTGAGCACAAGACTCGCCGCGGTGATGATCGGCATGGCCGCATTGCGCAGCGCCACCCGCTCAACCTGCCGTTCGGGAATACCGCGGGCGCGCATCCCTGTCACATAGTCAGAGTTCAACGCCCCCACCATGGCGGTGCGGGTCAGTTTCAGCAAGATCGCCGCCAACCCCACGGTCAGCGAAAACGCGGGCAGGATGAGGTGGTAGAGCATGTCGAAAAAGCCGTCACCGGTGCCATACACCGGAAAGATCGGCAGGTAGTACGAAAACACGTACAGCAGCAGCACACCCACCGCGAAGGTGGGCGCCGAGATTCCCAGCACCGCCAGCCAAGAACCCACCCGGTCGACAGCGCCGCGCGGGCGCACCGCACCGCGAATCCCGAGCGGCACGGCGATGAGCACCGACATCACAAACGCGAGCGCACACATCCAGAACGTGGTGGGGATGCGATCCCCGATTGCCTGCGCCACCGGCACCTGCAGCCGAATCGAGTCGCCATAGTTGCCGGTGAGCACATTGCCAAGCCAAACCCCATACTGGGTGAGTAGCGGTTCATCCAGCTGATATTTCTCGCGGATCGCCGCGACTGCCTCGGGGTTGGCGGGTCGATTACCGAGCAGCGTTTTCACCAGATCACCAGGGGCAAGGTGCATGAGCGCAAACACCACGAAGGTGAGCACAAACAAAACCACCGCGATTCCCACGAGCCGTGTCGTGAGCATCCCAATGAACGTGTCGCCAAACCGGCGCCTGGTGGCGTTTACAGCCGCGCTCATGTTGCCGCCCGATACAGTGCGGCCGGCCAGCAGGTGACGAAACGGTACGGTGACAGGTCGCGGATACCGAGATCGGTTTTGACGGCGGTGATCGACTGCCCCCACCACAGCGGCACATCAATAATGTCGGCCGCCTGCAGTTTTTCGACCTCGAGCAGCAGTTCGATTCGTTTTTTGGTGTCGGTTTCGGCTATCGCCTGCGCGAGCAGATCCTGTATCTGCGGGTTGTCATAGCCGCTCACATTGCCCGCACCGAGCATAAAACTCGAAATCTCTTCCGGCTGGCCGAGCGTTGAGAAGTACCACATGTAGTTCACGCCGTAGCCTGCCGAAACATCGGCTGCGGCGAGCCACTCTTCGATCGGCACCTCGCGCACTTTGAGCGTGACACCGATTGTGGCGAGGTTTTCGGCATAGGCAAGAGCGGCCTGTTTCAGGTGCGGCCCGGTGGCGGGAACGAGCATTTCGGTCTCAAAACCGTTCGGCTGCGATGAGTCGGCAAGTGCAGCCCTGGCCCGGTCGAGATCAAACTCGCGCTGCGGCACCTCGGCGAGTTTCTTGCGCGCCTGATCGGCGTCGTACACGGTGGCCAGCGACTCAGGAGTCATGATGGTGGTGGCCGCTTCACCCTGATTTCGCAGCAGATTTTCGGCCACCGCGCGGCGGTCAAACGAGTGAGCAAACGCCTCGCGCACCTTCGGATCGTCGAACGGTTTCACGCTGGTGTTGAAATAGAGGCCCACATAGCTGAGGTCGGGCGCGTTTTCGATGCGCATATCCGGCACCTGCTGCCACGACCGGCTCTGCTGCACCGGCACGCTGAAGGCGATATCAATCTCCCCCGAGCGTGCCGCGAGCAGCCGTGTCGACTCATCGGGGATGAACTTCACGGTGAGCTTCTTCACCTTCGGCACGCCACCCCACCAGGTGTCAACGCGCTCGTAGCTCACGTGCGAGTCGGGTACAAACTCGGTGACCCGGTAGGGCCCTGTGCCCAAAACCAGCGAGCGACTATTGCCGATTTTGCCGTCATGTTCTTGCCAGAACCGCTTCGAGGTGATGAACCCCGCGCCGGCGCTCGACATGTTCTTGAGGAAGGCACCGTCGGGTGCGTTGAGGGTGATCTCGATGCGGTTATCGCCGACGGCACTAATGCGGTCGACACGGGTGAGGTAATAGCTCAGGCCCGGCGATAGTTCGGGGTCGCGGGCGGTTTCGAGGCTGAACACCACGTCTTCGACGGTGACCTCGCTGCCGTCTTGAAACTTGGCGCCATCGCGCAGCGTGAACACATAGGTGGTGTCATCGGGCTGTTCCCACGATTCAGCGAGCGCAGGCTGCACATTGCCGTTGGCGTCGAGCGTGGTGAGCCCTTCTTGCCCGATAGCGGCGAGATAGTAGTTGAGGATGCCGGCCTCATGCCCGACGTACAGGCTCGACACCGAGCCGGGCAGGGCTGCGGTGACGGTAGCGATTTCTTCGCCAGTGTCGGGCCCCACTTCGGTGGGTGTTGGTGGCGCGCAGCCAACCAGTGCGAATGCGGCGACGATCACCGCCGCGGCGCTGCGGCGCAGGCGCTGCCGCAATTTTGCTGGGGTCATGGCGGAAGAAACCTCGTGCATCTACTGGTGGGCTGCGAAGCGTGCCGGGCCCGAACTCGGCTGCGGGTCAGCGCAGCCGCTAGCCGGTTCGCCTCGACGGTCGCCACAGACTAACCCACAAGTTATGGCCCAACAATGCGCCGCTTCTTCGTACGTAATGCGGCGCGCCCGCCGCGTCGAGCCTCGCGGTACACCGCAGCGCTCGAGGTACACCGCAATACCGGTGTACCGCAGTGATATCGGTGTACCGCAGCGATGGTGAAGCACTTCACGAGGCATCATGGCGACGAAAAATAACTGGGGTTCCGCTGCTGGCGGAGCCTCATTCACGATGGCGGTGACGGTGGGATTTGAGCTCGTATCGCGCCTCCGGAGAACCCGATGCCGCCCCATTTGCGCCCGACAGCTACGGCGGACTCGCAAGTGCTTCCGATAGGTCTGTAGTCGGAATAGGCTTGCCCTGCAAGGCGGATCAACAAAGGCAGGGCAGGGATGACAGAAGCGAGCTGGGTTACCGAGATAACCGTCGTCTTAATGGCGATGACTTTGATAGTTCAAGTTGTCTTCTTTCTTGTCGAGACGTGTCGCAGTAATCGTGCGGCGGCAGTCCGAAGCCTCGGTGAAGCGATCAAGGATCTGACCACTCACCCCGTGGCTACCTCCCGCAAGGAGATGACTGATTGGGTGTCGCAATTTCGGAAGAGTCCACGATCTCGCAGGCGCACTAAAAAAGGCCGTGGTGGTGATCTATTCGTGGGTCGGCATGCCAACGCCGAAGTGCGTCATCACGTCTTTGTGCTGCTTTGGGCCCTCCATCGGCTCGCCCCCCTCGCCGAAGACATCGATCGAGCCCAGCAAAGTCAGCGCGATGTGCTTGTGACCCATTTGAAGCTGATGACCAGAGCGTTGCGCGATCTCACTTGCATTCTCAAACGCAGTGAACGTGAAATCTTTGCAGAGTCTGCTTTTGCGGCTACAACGTCAGTTGTGGCGGTCGCCAATGCCATGGGTCTGACAGATAAAGAACGGGATGAGCTGTCCAATAACCTTTCGGGCTTCTTGCCTTCTCTCACAGACAAGGCTCTTGCCAAGAAGTGTAAAGAGCTCGATCAAAATTAGAGAGCTCAATCGCCAACCCGTGCTTTCCATGCTGCTGATCGGACGCGGCGGCCACGTTGTCGAGGTCTTCGTCGAGCAACTCGGGAGTAGCGCACGGTGCTGCGGTGCGTGAGGCGGGGCTTCGGTCTCCTCGACCTCTTCGGCACCTTCACCTCTCGGTGAGCAGCACTGAAATCATCGGATCTGTTGATGGTCTACATGATGACGATCCGCCCGAAGATCATCGAGACTGTTAGCGCACTAGACACGGTCGCACACCGCATGCAGAGCCTGATCGAAAGCTACAAGGAACGAGCCCGAGCTCATTGATCTGGCAAAATGGGAAAACAAAACCCCGGCCGTTTGATCGGCCCTCAGAAGAGGACTACAGGGACGGTTCCGGGGTGTTCACCACTAGCCTACAAGATCGCGAGCGAAATGGGCAACTCTCAGACCTGGAACTTCTTTGAGCGTCATTTCGGGCAAGCGCGCCTGCGGCACTATCTCGATGCGTGCGATGGAGACACACAACGAGCAATGCAACTCTACGGGTGGAACGCTGAGCTATCAGCTGCGTTCTTGGCGCCCCTCGGCCACCTTGAGGTCGCGCTTCGAAACACAGTCGACCGTCAGATGACCGCAAGGCACACTGCTAAGGGCCGCTCTGGCCACTGGATCTTTGACGAGGCTCGAGAACTTGGAAGAGATCGTGGCTCAGGGGCCCGTAAGCACGCCTATCCCTACGTAGATATTGATAAGGCAATCGGTCGAGTGAAGAGTAATAAGAAACCTCTTACCCCAGAACAGGTGATTTCGGAAATCTCATTCGGATTTTGGCACCAGATGGTGTCGAAGTCACAAATGTCTCTCTGGCCAGACATCGCCTCAGGGTTCCCATATATGGAAGGCCGAAGTCAAGACCCCGTGCGTGACATTGTCTCCTCACTCAGAGATTTCCGAAACAGAATCGGGCACCACCACCGTATCTGGGCTCTTGATGTGTCCGAAAAGTACGATCAGATAATCACACTCGCTGGATACATCGACCCCAACCTTGCGACGTGGATCAGTCAGCAAAGCCGCGTGAGTGAGGTTATCGCGCGCCGACCCGACATGAGTACCGCAAAGTCCATTTCCTAGGTGTCAGTGCTCGCAAGACACGCGCCGTCGGCGACTTGGTATTTATGTGTTCGGGCTCCGTTCCCACGGCATGATCTTGAAAGCGAAGAAGGCCCCGCCTCCCCCAGAGTGTTCTAGGAGATTCGGGGCCTTGCCATATGGCGGTGACGGTGGGATTTGAACCCACGGTAGGGGGTTGCCCTACACGACATTTCGAGTGTCGCACCTTCGGCCGCTCGGACACGTCACCGTCGAACGACGTTACACGCCCCGACAGGATCACGCAAATCGCCCGGCCAGTGTGACGCATCCCCCAAACCGCGCCGTCGGTGTTGACTGTGAATCAATGTTGCCGCTACCGCGCCGGTGTCGGCAGCACCCAATAGGCTTGCCGTATGGCGACGAAACGAAACCGACCGGCCTATGTGTGCAGTGAGTGCGGCTACGAGGCCGTCAAGTGGGTTGGCCGCTGCCCCGAATGTCAGGCCTGGGGCACCGTTGAAGAGCGGGCAGCTCCAGGCGGCGGCCCGCAGTTTCGTGCCGAACCGCTCGCGCCCGCCAACCCCGCACAGCCCATCACCGAGGTCGATGCGCAGCAGGCCGTGCACTGGCCCACCGGTATCGGCGAGTTCGATCGCGTGCTCGGCGGCGGCATCGTTCCGGGCGCGGCAATCTTACTCAGCGGCGAGCCCGGGGTGGGCAAATCGACCCTGCTGATCGACACTGCTTCGAAGATCGCGAGCCTCGGCGCCAAGGTGCTGTATGTGAGCGCCGAAGAGTCGGTAAGCCAGGTGCGGCTGCGTGCCGAACGCACCGATGCGCTGCATCCCACGCTCTATCTCGCAAGCGAAACCGACCTTGCGACCGTGCTCGGGCATGTGGATGAGGTGCAGCCGCGGCTGCTGATTGTCGACTCGGTGCAGACGGTCGCATCAGCCGAGCTGGATGCGCTTGCCGGCCAGCCCTCACAGGTACGTGAGGTGGCGTCGGCGCTGATTCGGCTGGCGAAATCGCGCGGGCTGCCGGTGATCATTGTGGGCCATGTCACCAAAGACGGGCAGGTTGCCGGGCCGCGGCTGCTCGAGCATCTGGTGGATGTGGTGGCGCATGTTGATGGCGACCGGCAGACTGCGCTGCGTTTTGTGCGCACGCTGAAGAACCGGTTCGGGCCCACCGATGAGGTGGGGTGTTTTGAAATGACCGGTGAGGGGATGCGCGAGGTGCCGGATCCTTCGGCACTGTTCATCAGCGACCGGGATGGTTCGGTGCCGGGCACCTGCGTCACGATGGCGCTCGAGGGCAAGCGGGTGCTGCCAGTTGAGATTCAGGCCCTCGTGGTGCCGACGCAGGCGCCGAATCCGCGGCGGGTGGTGAACGGTGTGGATGCGGGGCGCGTGGCAATGCTGTTGGCGGTGCTTGAGCGGCGCTGCGGTCTTTCGTTCGCGCAGCACGATGTGTATGTGTCGACCGTTGGCGGAGTGCGGCTCACGGAGCCCTCGGCCGACCTGGCAATTGCGGCGGCGTTGGCGTCGGCGAAGCTTGAGTCGGCACTTGAAGACCGGCTCGCGGTGTTTGGTGAGGTGTCGCTCGTCGGTGATCTGCGGCATGTCACCAACGAGAAACAGCGTGTCACTGAGGGGCGCCGGCTTGGTTTCGAGGGGCCGGTGGGGCCGGATGCGGGGCGCCTCTCGCAAGCGTTGACCGATGCGATCCCGGGGTTTGGTAACCGCGGCTAGCGAGTTGCACTCGCGCGCGCCACACCCCAGAGCACCACTCTCCCCGGGTGTGTGTTTCCGCGTTAATTGTGTGTGGCAGAACACACACAATTAACGCGCAGACACACACGAGGCGAAAAGCAACAGCGCGAACGGCGGCGCGAGCACAAACGCGGCGGCGGCGAGTGCGCGACGCGGCGACGCGACAGCACGGCGACGGAAACGGGCTTCGCCCGCATCCTCGCAAATGGGGATGCGGGCGAAGCTCGCTATTGAGCGATCAGCCTACGAGTTGCGGCGTTTTACCACGAGGGTTGCACCGGCAGCTGCGACGAGCAGCGCCACAGCGATACCGCCCACGAGCAGGTTGCCGTCGGCACCGGTCGCGGCGAGGTTCTTGCCGCCAGCGGTCACCACACCGTTTGCGTCGGTCACCGTGAAGGTGGTGGTGACGGTGACGTCGCCCTGCACCGCGGTGACGGTGTAGCCGCCCACGGGGAACTCCTGGTTGTTTTGGGTTACATTGCCCGACTCAAGGTCGTAGGTGGCCCAGGTGATGTGTTCTGTGAATGTGCCGTGCGCATCCGGGGTCACGGTGAACTCTTCGCGGGCATTCTCCGGCCCCTCGATGGTGACGGTCACCTTCACCTCGGGTTCCCAGCCGGCGCCAGTGATGAAGAACCCAGCGGTCGACTCTTCGCTGCTGGCCTTGTCTGGCACCACCTCGAGCGTGGAAATCGTTAGCGGCGCCGTGGCCTTGGTTGCGTCCTGAGTTGCAACCACCTCGTGGTCGCCACCGGTGGCGTCGGCCGGCACCTTGGCGTCGAGGGTGGCCGCACCGGATGCGTCGGTGGTTACCGTGCCCAGATCGACCGGAGTCGAGTGGAAGGCGAGGGCCACCTCGGCGTTCGGCTTGAAACCGGTGAGGGTGATTTTGAGGTCGTCACCGGCGGCAGCGTAACGCTTGTCGAGGGTAACGGTCGAGGTCGGGTCGATCGGCGTGGTCGATGTTTCGACGGTGATCGGCAGCTGCGCGGCCGCGCCCGATTCGACAAAGTTCAGGGTCACGGTCTGCTCACCGGCGAGGTCTTCGGTGAGAGCGTTGAGCGTGATCTCGGCCGAAACGGTCTCGCCCTTGGCGGTGTCGCCCGTTACGTTGGCGGTGCCGACAGTCTTGTCACCGATCTTGACTTCGATGGTCTCGTTGGCGGTGAAACCTTTCGAACGCAGGTTGAAGTCTTTCACGGTGAACGTGAAGTCTTCGCCAGCTTTCACGGTCGGGCCTTCACCATAGCCGTTGAAGAAGCCCTCGGTGTCGACGCCCGGGCGAACCTTGGGGGCCTTGAGCTCGTTGTTTTCGAGCGAGTCGACGTACTGCACGAAAGCGTCGAGGTCGATCGAGCCGGTGTCGGTCATGGTGCCCTCGGCGAGGGTGTGGAAGTTGTCGCCACCCGCGGCGAGGAACGATGGCATCACGGCGGTGTACTGCGCGTTCATGTCGAGCGGCTTACCGTCGATGGTGACGCTGGTGATGCGGTCGCCACGGTCACGGGATGCATCGGTGGTGTACGAAACGTTCGATGAGATGCCGAGCTGGAGGTAGGGACGGCTGGGAACTTCACCGTTGGCGTCGAGCTGCCACTGCTCTTCGAGCACCTGTTTGAGCTGTGCACCGTTGAGGGTGACCAGCGCGAGGGTGTTGGTGAAGGGCAGCACGGTCTGGGCGTCTTTGTAGGTGAGCACCCCGTCGCCCTCAATGTCGGCACGCAGACCGCCCGGGTTCATGATCGACAGGTCGGCACCCGTGGTGTTGTCGTTAGCCCAGGTGTGCATCGAGTCGGCCACGAGCACGCCGAGCGATGAGGCCTGCGCGCGGTCGTCTTTGACGGCGGTGCCGTCGGCCCAGGTGTAGGCGCGGGTGATGTCGTCGTTCACCACACCGATTTCGCGTGCGCCGAGCTCTTCGGCCTTTGCATACGCTTCGCTCTTGATGCCCACGACCTTGTCGTAAACCTGCTGCGACTGCGACGAGAGGTTGTCGCGCGTGTAAATCGGGGCCTTGTCTTTGATGGTGTCGATCACGGCGCTGTCGGTGTTGACGACCTTGTTGTCAGCGTCGAGGGTGAAAACGATCTGACCAACCTGCTTGCCGTATTCACCGGCCTGCAAGACACGACGTTCAGTGATGTCGTAGTTGTAGGCGTAGTGGGTGTGGCCGTGCAGCACGAGGTCGACCTTGTTTGAGGTGTCTTTCACCATCTTCGAGAACACCTCGTTGCCGAGGTTGGTGTCGAGGTCGGTGGTCGGGCCGCCCTCGTGGTACGAGGCGATGATGATGTCGGCGGCGTCCGACTGTTTGATTTCTTCGGCGTATTTGTTCACCGCGTCAACCGGGTCGCTGAAGGTGAGGCCCTGGATGCCCTGCGGCGACACACCCGACGGGGTCGAGTCGGTGACCGCACCGATAACGGCAACCTTGACGCCGTTTACTTCGTAAATGCGATAGGGGTCGAGCAGCAGCGAGCCGTCACTTTTGGTGACGTTTGCACCGAGGAGGGTACCGCCGAGGCGTTGACGGATGCGCTCAGTGTCTTCCTGCCCCTTGTCAAACTCGTGATTACCGACGGTAAACGAGTGCTGGCTGCCCTCGCTCAGGGCGACCAGGGCGTCGATCGTGGGGTCGTCATTCTGCAGCGAAGATTCAAACTCCGAGGCGCCCACCTGGTCGCCGTTGGCAACGAACAGCGTGTTCTCGGCACCGAACTTGTCGGTGATGGCTAGCGAACCTCCGGCAAATGCCTCGAGGTTTGAGAGCCGACCGTGGAAGTCGTTGTACGACACGATGTTGATCTGCTTCTGGCCTTCGGCCAGGTCGGCAGCCGGAGAAATGATCTCGGTGTTGTGCAGTGATTCGTCAGCGAAGGCGGGCACTGCGAGGCCGGCGAAGGCGAGCAGCCCACCGACGACGCTAGCGACTGCGCCGCGCGCGAAATTCTTCTTATGAGCCACTCGGCCCCTCCTCAGTGATTCGTCAGCCTGGACTCAGACAGAGTTCCAGTCAGCTGTTACATTCCTGCAACCGCCACGTAAACAAAGCGTTACAAGAGCACCCATCTTTGGCGTGTTTTGGCTGCCGGTGCAATTCGGTCGATGGCTTGGATGCATCCCAAGCCATCGATATTTTTCGGCGCCGAGAGTGCGGCTTATTCGAGAACGAACATCACCGGGTCGGATTCGGCACCGTTGACGGTCACGGTGAGGTGGTAGTAGGCATCGCCGCCAACTGCTGCCGGACGCTGCGTGTCGCAGGTGTCTGGGGTGGAGCGTTCTCGCACCCATTCCAGTTCGGGTGAGTCAAACTTTCGCCCGGGTTTCAGCAGCACCTGCTGGTTTTCGGGGTTTTGCTGGCAGTCGGTTGACATCCAAATCTGGTCGCTCCCCGAGGTGATGCGGAATTGCTGTGCGGCCGTGCCGACATCAAAGGTGCACTCGCTGGTTCCCGTGTTTTCGATGCTGAATGAGAGCTTCGGGAGAACATCCGGCGCATACGATCGCGCATCTGTGGCGGCAGTCACAGTAACATCTTCTGGCCTGCACGGCTGTGGCTCGGCGGGCTGCTCTGGTTGCGAAGGCGCCGGTGCGGGGGTTTGCTCGACCGCTTCGGTCGGCGCCACGGTCGCAGCCGGATCAGTGGTCGGTGCCGCAGCCGATTGATCGCGGGTGAAGTGCCCAACAAGCGCGCTGATGGCCCACCAGATCAGGGCGATGACAGTGATGAGCAATAGCAGCGCCACGATCCGACGACGCCGGTAGACCGCGGGGCTGGGTTTGGTGCTCACAGCAGTAATCTACCCGGATGCGGTGCAGATTCTCACGTGCAGGGCCGAGAGAATGCGCGCTGCGCCAACCGTCGCTGGCTGTGCGGGTGCTCCCCCACCGGCGCGGGCTGCGGCCGCCGAGACAATCGGGCCGCCACCAACCGTGTGGTCAGTGGCGGCCCGATTTGTGAGCGGTTCGCCGCTCAGCCGGCGCGCGTCGCTACTCGGCGTTGCGTTCGGCGTTACGGCGGCGCAATGCCACCATGCTCGCACCGGCTGCAAGCACCAGGAGGGTGGCGACCAGCAGCGGCGTCATGTTGCTCGCACCGGTGGTGGCGAGCTTGTCGGTGACGTCGGCCGAGTTCACACCTGCAGCACCCGACTGGGTGTCGGCTTTTTCGGGCAGCGACGCGTCGCTGCCGGTGACCGTGAAGGTGATCTTCTGGGTGAACTCACCGTCGGTGACGGTGACCGTGTAGGTACCGGCCGGGAACTCGAGTTTGTCGGCGATGAGGTTGCCCTCAGCATCGAACTCGGCCCAGGTGAGCTGCTGCGCGAAGGCACCGTCGTCATTGGTAACCACATCGGTGAGCTCGGCGCGGTAGCCGTTCGGGCCGGTGACCACGAACGACAGTTCGGTGTTGGCGGGCCAATTCGCACCCTCAACATAGAAACCATCGGTCGAGTCGGCGGCCGAAGCCTTGACCGGTGTCACCTCGAGCTGGGGTTCGAGCACGGTGATCTCGGCGGAAGCGGTCTTGTCGGCCGATTCGACGGCAACCACTCGGTGTGCGCCCGGTGCGGTCGTTGCCGGCACCGTGAACTTACCTTCGATTGCACCGTTCTCATCGGCGACGACATCCGCCACCTTGACCGGGTTTGAGTGCAGTTCGATCGTGACCTCAGCACCCGGGGTGAAGCCTTCGCCACGGAAGGTGACGTTGCTGCGCAGCAGGTATTCGCTGGCGTCAGTGCTCAGGGTCACTTCGCCCGGAATGGGCGTCGCGGTGGGCTGCTGTGTCTGGGTTGGGCCCGGTGTTTCGGTCGGTTCCGGCACCTGGGTGAACTGCAAGCCAATCAGCATCGGGTTGTGGTCGGATGCGCGGTACTGGTCGGGCGCGTACAGCTGCGTCACGTTCGAGTTGTTGCGGCTGTACTCGAGCGCGATCGGCTCATAGGCGTTGATCGTCCAGACATCGGTGCCGGTCACGAGCTTCGCCGCTGCCGGCGAAGCAAACACGTGGTCGAGCGAACCAACCATGCCACCGAACAGGTACGAGTATTCACCCTCGCTCACCTGCTGCACATAGCCGGCGTTGACGATGGTCTGTACCGGGTCTTCCATGGTGTACGCGTTGAAGTCACCGGTGAGGAAGACCAGGTCGGTGCCCTGCTTCTGCTGCTGTGCCGCAGCGAAGTCGACCACGGCCTGCGCCTGACGGGTGCGGTCACCGTTCCAACCCCCGACGTTGTTTGCCGGGTTGTCGTCTTTGTCGAAGCTGGCGTTATCGCCCGAGCCTTCGCCACCCTTCGACTTGAGGTGGTTCGCGATCATCACGAACTTCTGGTCGGCTTTCGCCACCGGCGTGAAAGTTGCCGCCAGCGGTGCGCGGGCGTTCGTGAAGTTTGGGTTGTCGAGAATCTCGGTCGAACCATCCACGTAGCTCACTTCGGCGGGCTGGTAGATGAACGCGGTGCGGATGACGTCATCACCGGTTGCCGGGATGGTCGCGGGCGAGGGCACATATGCCCACTTCTCGGCACCCGCGTTCTTGTTCAGTTCGTTCACCAGGTTGGCGAGCGCGGCGTCGCGGTTTTGGCCGAAGTCGGCCGAGTCTTCGATCTCTTCGAGGGCGATGACCGATGCATCCAATTTGTTGATCGCCGAGACGATCTTGGTCTGCTGACGCTCGAAACTCTTGCCGTTGTAGGCGCCGCGGGCGTGGCAGTAGTTATTGGTGGTGGGGTTACCCTCACGGTCGGTGTAGAACTTGCAGCCGCTTTCTTGCTCTCCGAGCGAGGTGAAGTAGTTCAGCACGTTGAAGGTACCGACGGTGATGTCACCACCCACCTCGGCGGGTGCTGCTTCACGGGCATCGCTGAAGGCTGCCGGAATCCACTCTGAATCGGCACCAACTACCTGCTGCTGCGGCTGCAACCGCCAGGCGTTGTGGCCGTAGTCGAGCACGACTGGCTTGGTGAAGGTTGCGGTAGCACCCACGGTGACCGGCTTGTCGAGCGAAAGGTACGGCAGTGGCGAGTTTTGAGCTTCCTTGCTCTTGGTGTAGTTCCAGGTCGATCCGTCGTCGAGCAGCACACCGTGAGCCGCGTTGTATGCGGCCTGCTCGTGCGCCTCAGCCGAGTCGGGAGCACCCACCTCGGTGGGTTGTACGAGCGGCTTGGTGCCGAAAGCGAGCCCGATTTCGCCGTAGCTGTTCAGACCGTAGTTGTCGGTGACGGTGTAGTTGCCCGACAGTTCGAGAAGCATTCCCTCATAGCGTTCACGCTCGGCATCGGTGGCCGGCCAGGCATCGAGTTTCACGGGAGTTGCTTCGCCGAGTGACTGCTCAAGCTTGCTGACACCGGTTGCGGTGATCTGGGTGGCCCCGAAGTTTTCACCCACCTTGCCGGTGACCGAAACCGAGTCGCCGATCTGCACATCCGAGGCGTAGTTGCTGCCGTAGATGAACACTCCGCTCGAGCGGGTGGGGTCGGCTTCGCCGGGTGCCTGGATGAAGAAACCGTTCTTGCCACCGGTGGGATACACGGCGGTCACGATGCCTTCAACGGTGACGGTCTGGTCGACGAGCGGTGATTTGTCGCCCTCGCCCTGCACCTCAACAATCGGGGTGGCAGCGCTACCGGGTTCGGTTGGCTGCGGGGTCTCGGTCGGTTCGGGTGCCTCGGTTGGTTGCGGAGTATCGGTGGGGTCGGATGCGTTGCCGCCCGATTTTTGCGGCGTCGGCTCACCGATCGTGAAGTCGGCCTTATTGTTGTCGGTGTCTTGGGTGACCGGGGTGCGGGCGGCCGAGGTTGAGTTGCTGGTGCTTGCGGCAGGGGTGCCCTCGAACCGCTTCGCGGCACCCCAGCCAACCAGGTCGACTGTGGTGCCGTTATTGCTCAGTTCGACGATGCCTTCTCTACCGCCCATATTGAGCAACCCCTCGGCATCAAACTCAAAGTCGACTGTGCCGCCCGAACCGCGCGACTGTGCGATCAGGTAGTAGTCGCCGGGGGCGACGGTGCCGCTCAGCGAGGTGGTGCCACCCGAATTACCGGTCTTGGCCGAGAAGTATTCGACCTGCCATCCCGAAAGATCAATCGGCTGATCCGACACGTTGTACAGCTCAATAAAGTCGCGCTTGTAGCTTGCGCCACTATTGCCACCGCCGCCATAGACTTCGCTGATCACCAGCGAGGTCGAGGGCGCTGCCGCAGCATCGTCCACGTTTACCGGCAGCGCCACCAGCCCTGCCGCACCGAGCGCAGCAATGGCGGTTGTGGCGACCAGCTTATTTCCAAATCGCACCGAAGTGTTCCCTTCTGTGGGCGGTCATGACCCGGCGAGACTACTGATGGGCGTTAGCGCTGCGGTAAACGGGAATGAACCTGCAGGTGGCCTGCAGGTGTGCGGATAGCGGCGACTTACAGGGTCAAAATCATGCGAGTGTTGCCGAGCGTGTTGGGTTTCACCCACGGCAGATCCAAGAACTCGGCGGTGCCCTCATCCGGCGACCGAAGTATCTCGTGATAGGTGCTGGTGTCGATCACCCGTTCGGCAACCGGCTCGAATCCGTGTCGAGCAAAAAAGTCGGTTTCAAAAGTCAGACAGAACAGCCGCGACAGCCCGATTTCTCGAGCCTCGGCGATCAGAAACTCGACCACCCGGTAACCGATGCCGCGCCCGCGCATCCCCTGTTCAACCGCGACGGTGCGCAACTCACCCAGGTCGTGCCACAGCAGGTGCAGCGCCCCGCAGCCAACCACTCGGCCATCGAACTCGACCACCGCAAAATCGCGCATCGACTCATAGAGCACAACGAGGTCTTTCTGCAGCACGATGTTCTCGGTTACGTACGGCTGAATCAGTTCGTACACGGTCGGCACATCGCGCAGTTCGGCTTTGCGCACCACAATTTTGCTCATTGCCCACAACTCTACGCTGCGGCAGCACGTCGGTCGCGCGCCGGTGCATCGCGCACTTGGCGTCGTACCAAAGTACGATTGAGCCCATGCGCCTCGGAGTACTCGACGTTGGATCTAACACCGTTCATCTCGTCATTGTCGACGCGCATCCGGGAGCAAAACCGGTGCCGATGGTGTCGCAAAAGCGGGTGCTGCGACTCATGCAATACATCGACAACTCGGGAGCGATTAGCGACCACGGCGTGCAGCGAATCATGGAGGCGATGGCGCACGCGAAGCAGCTCATCGACGATGCCAATCTTGATGAGCTGCTGCCCATGGCAACCAGCGCGATTCGCGAGGCGAAAAACGGCGCCAAGGTGCTCAAGCGCATCCGAAAAGAGTTCGGTATCGATCTGCAGGTGATGTCGGGCGAGGATGAGGCACGCACCACGTTCTTGGCCGTGCGGCGCTGGTTCGGTTGGGCTGCCGGGCGAATCATGCTGGTTGATATCGGTGGCGGCTCGCTCGAACTGGCCGTGGGTGACGATGAACTTCCCGAGCTCGCGATGTCGCTACCGCTGGGAGCCGGGCGCACCACCAAACAGTTTTTCCACCACGATCCCCCTCTTGACGACGAGCTAACCCAGCTGCGCCATCACGTGCGCAAGCTGCTGCCGGATGCGGTGCGCAAGTTTGGTGATCTGGCGCCGGCCGATCATTTTGTTGGCTCGTCGAAGACTGTGCGTTCGCTCACGCGCCTTGCCGGTTCGGTGATTGACGGCGTTGGCCCGAACGACCGGATGACACTTCGCAAGTGGCAGCTTGATGATTGGATCCCGCGGCTGGCGCAGCTTCGGGCCGAGTCGCGCCCGGCGCTGCCGGGGGTGACCACCGACCGAGCGTTTCAGATTGTTGGCGGCGGCATCGTATTGTCGGAGGTGATGTCGGCGTTTGGTATCGAACAGCTTGATGTATCGCCGTGGGCGATGCGTGAAGGGGTGCTGCTCGACTATCTCGACCGGTTGCCCACCACCACCGGCCGCCGCTGAGCCTAGCGGGCAGCGTGTTTGAACGGCTAGAATCCGAGTCGATGCCGCTGTAAGACATAACTAAGCTCTTTCAGGATCCACATGTTGATGAGAAAAACCTTCAGTGCCCTCGCTCTGACCGCCGTGGTCTGTGCGGGTATTGTGCTTCCCCAACCAGAACCGGCGGCCGCCGACTCCCGACGCGGCTGCATTGATGTTCCCGGGGTCGTCAAGATTGCACCGTCACCGGTGACCGAGTCACAGCTCACCGAGCACGGGGTAACCATCACCGTCGAGGGTCTGCCACCGAACGTTGTGGGTGAGGCCATTGTCGGGCCGGCACAACTCTACAGCGTCGGGGCCGACTATGTGAGTGAGTTTGAGAACGATCCTGCAGCCGACGAGTTCGAGTTTCACCCCGATTTCTTTAGGCTGTTGCGAGAGTCGCCGCTACATTTTCCCGAGGAATCCGAAAACTCCCGCCAAGAATTGTTCCGTCGGGGCTATTTCGTAACCGACAGCAATGGCACCCTCTCGCTCACCTTCGGTGGTCACGAGCTCCACGACAAAGAAATCACCATGCCGCCCAGCTGGGAGCAGTCTGGCCGTGACCGGGACCTACTCGAAGACGAGCTCGCCAATCTGAACGAGCGGCGCTGGACCTCCGCCCTTCCTGCAAACGAAAACGGTTACCTCGGCAACTATGTGGTGGTCTTGCAATTCGCTGACTACATTGGCCGCACCGAATACTCGTTCTTCGCCGGTGAACACGGGGTTACCGTGGTCGACGACTATTCGAAGCTTCGCCCACTGGCAGAGAAATACGCCGAGAAGCTCATGAGCGATGGGCTGTCGGAACTCGAGAGCTCATATGTGAGTGACCTGCGTGGGGGCAGTTCGCTCTGCACCGAGTTCAGTGTGGTTGACCAACCCGCACCGACACCGGAGCCAACACCGACGCCCGAGCCGACACCAGAGGATACTCCGACGTCCACTCCCGAGGCCACACCGACGCCGACGCCTGAGGTGACGCCGACTCCCGAGCCGAGCAGCACTCCAGAACCGACCCCAACGGCAGCGACCACGCCTGGCCCCTCACCAAGGCCCACCGCGACCGAGGTCGGGTCGGGGTCACTGCCACGCACCGGTGGCGACCCGCTCGGCGTCCTCGCCGTCGGCGGCATCCTCACCGCAACCGGCGCCGCACTCTTCGCACTTGCACGCCGCCGCATAACTGACAACTGCTAGGATTCCGCTGTTCAACGGCCGCACCATGCGGCACGCCTTGCGAATCGCGGTCGCATTCGACCGTGGCAAACTTTCCAGGATTCACCTTTGATGAAAAAACTCTTCGGCACCCTCGCCCTGACAGCAGTGGTCTGTGCGGGTATTGCGCTCCCCCAACCACAACCAGCATCGGCAGCCTCCGACTCAATACAGAGCTGCATCGAGTATCCCGACTTCATCAAGATTGCACCTTCACCGGTGACCGAGTCACAGCTCACCGAGCGCGGGGTAACCATCACCATCGAAGGCCTCCCACCGAACGCTGTCGGTCAGGCCGTTGTGCGGTCGGGGAAGTTGCGTCATTTCGGAGCTGAGCTCGCGAGCGAGTATGAGGCGCACCTCGAGAGTGCGATTGAAGAGGGTGATTTCGAGTTTCACCCCTCATTCTTTACGAGGCTGCGAGAGCTCCCCCTGCGCTACCCCGAATCCATCGATAGCCCCGCCCAAGGGTCGGTCACTGGTGGTTATTTCGTGACCGACAGCAGTGGCACCCTCTCGCTCACCCTCGGTGGCCAGCAGCTCCAAGACGAGAAGATCACGATGCCACCGAGCTGGGAGCAGTCTGGACACGACCGGGACGAACTCGAAGCGCGGCTCGCCGATCTGAACGAGTGGCGCTGGACGTCGACCCTTCCTACAAGCGAAGCGGGCTACCTCGGTGACTACGCCGTGGTGATCGAGTTCGTTGACGAGGTGAGCCGCACCGGCTACGGCTTCTTTGCAGACGAACACGGGGTTACCGTGGTGAACAACTCCGACGAACTTGAATCGCTGCAGAACAAATACGCTGAAAAGCTCATGAGCGAAGGTTTCTCACAAGAAGAGAGCGGCATCCTCAGCCAATATCGCGGCGGCATCAAGCTCTGCACTGAGTTCAGCGTGGTTGACCAGCCCGCACCGACTCCGACACCGGAGCCGACGCCGACACCGGAGGTGACGCCGACACCCACCCCTGAGGTGACGCCGACGCCCACTCCCGAGCCGAGCGACACTCCGCAGCCAACCCCTACGGCAGCAACCACACCCGCTCCCTCACCGACGCCCACCGCAACCGAGAGCGGCCCGGGGTCTCTGCCACGCACCGGTGGCGACCCGCTCGGCATCCTCACAGTCGGTGGCATCCTCACCGCAACCGGCGCCGCACTCTTCGCACTTGCACGCCGCCGCGCGGCGAGACTGTAAGCAACTGCCTGAGCCGCAGCTAGCTGCAAGTTGGGGGCGTGGGCCGAAGCGGTCTCACGCCCCCAACTAGTTGTAGGCGAACATCGCTTGACCAGCTCTCATATTCACCCGAAGAATGACCGTTCCAAGACATAACTGATGCCTGCTACAATTCCCGATGTTTCAGCTAAGTTTCACGCGGCCTGCCTCCCTGCATGACCGCAGCAAACCTTCCAGGATCTAGCTTTGATGAAAAAACTCTTCAGTGCCCTCGCCCTGACCGCAGTGGTCTGTGCGGGTGTTGTGCTCCCGCAGCCAGAACCAGCTGCCGCCGACTCACGACGCGGATGCATCGATGTTTCCGGTTTGATCAAGATCGAGCCGTCGCCGGTGGCCGAGACACAGCTCACCGAGCGCGGGGTAACCATCACCATCGAAGGCCTCCCACCGTACGCCATGGGCATCGCCCAGATCTGGCCCGGTAAGCTCAATCGCCCCGCAGATCTCGCCAAGAGCGAGTTTGAGAAGCTCGATCAAGAGTTTCATCCCTCGTTCTTCGAAAAACTGACGGAATCGCCCGCGCGAGGCCCTGAACCCGGCGGATACCCCGACCGCAGTTGGGAAATTCGTGGCCTCTTTATGAGCGACAGCGACGGCACCGCCTCGCTCACCTTCGGCGGCAAGGAACCCAACGATGCCACAATCACGATACCGCCCAGCTGGCAGCAGTCGGGAGCAGATCAAGCCGAGCTCGACGAGACGATCGCCGAACTCAACGAACTACGCTGGACCTCGGCTCTTCCCGAAAGCGAAGACGGCTATCTCGGCGACTACTTTGTGTTGATCGAGGCGCTTGACTATCCGAACCAGACCCGCTTGGGTTTCTTCGCTGAAGAGCACGGGGTTACCGTAGTGCGCAGCGATGACGAGATTCGGTCACTGCAGCGCAAGTACGCCGAAAAGCTCAAGAGTGAAGGATTCTCAGAGAACGAGAGTAAAGCTCTCAGCGAGTTTCGCTTTGGATCGATGCTCTGCACTGAGTTCAGCGTGGTTGACCAGCCCGCGCCGACACCGACACCAGAGCCGACTCCGACACCGACACCGACACCAGAGGTGACGCCGACACCCACCCCTGAGGCCACTCCGACGCCCACTCCCGAGCCGAGCAACACTCTGCAGCCGACCCCAACGGCAGCCACCACGCCTGGCCCCTCACCGACACCCACCGCAACCGAGGGCACCCCGGGGTCTCTGCCACGCACCGGTGGCGACCCACTCGGCATCCTCACCATCGGCGGCATCCTCACCGCAACCGGCGCCGCCCTCTTCGCACTTGCACGCCGACGCTCGGCGACACCGTAAGCAACTCGCTGAGCCACAACTAATCGACAGTTGAGGGCGTGGGGACCACAAAGGCCCCACGCCCTCGCGCTTTATGAATGACGCACCAGACGCCACAACTTGTGACCTGAGGTCGGTTCGGCAGCACAATAACAACACAGAAAACACCGGTGGCGGCCAGCATCCGCCAGCCGCCACCGGTGCCTGATGAACTTACGCCTGCTGCAGAATGAACTGCGCGGCGCGCTCCAGCATCACCTCACCCGAGGCGATCTTGCCTGCCGAAGTGAACAGGCCGTGCGCGTGACGGGGAAGGTGCACGAGCTCCACATAGGTGCCGTTCATCGCCAGCTTGTGCGCATAGTTGAGGTCTTCTTCACCCAGCGGGTCAAGACCCAGCGAGAGAATGAACGCCGGCGGTTGCGGCGCATCCCCCGCCTTCACTGCCAGCATCGGCGAGACCCGCGGGTCGGTGCGGTCGGCATCGCTGGCAAGGAAGTTTTCACCGAACCAGCGCAGCGAGTTCGCAGTCAGTGGGAAGCCCTCGGCAATGCGCTCATAGGCGGGCGTCTCGTTTTTCATGTCGAGCATCGGGTAGAGCAGCACCTGCGCGGTGACCGTGGTGCCGTCGACCAGCAGGCTCGGCTCGAACGCGAGCACGTTCGCGAGCCCGCCACCTGCCGAGTCACCAATAGTGGCCACACGCTGCGGGTTCCACACGCGTTCGGTCGCGTTATCGCGAATCCACTCAACGGTGTGCTTGCAGTCGAGGTGGGCGGCCGGGAAACGGTGCTCGGGCCCGAGGCGGTAGTCAACTGCCACCACGGGCAGCTTGGTGAGCGTTGCCAAGCGACGGCACACCGGGTCGTGAGTTTCGCGCGAACCGATCACCCAGCCACCACCGTGGAAGAACACGATCACCGGGTCATCGGCGTTGCGTTCGGCACGGTTGTCGTAGACGCGGATAGTGAAGCGCTCGTCGCCCTCGCCAAGCTGCACGTCTTCAACAATCTTCACCTCGTCGCGCGGCAGGCCGTTGGCCGCGCACGACTTTTCGTAGTTTTCGCGTGCAACCGCAACCGATTCCGCATCCTGAAACGACTTGCCGCCAGCAGCTCGGAAAGCTGCAATAGCGTCGCGCTGATCGGGCGCAACCAGTTCGATGTCGATGAGTTCACTCATTGGGTTCAGCTCCTAATCTTGTTCAGCATCACGCTGGGGCGGTGACCACCAGCCGGATGCGGCTGTGGCGCGACGTCGTCGGGGCGCCACAATCAATCTTTCATATCAACGTAACGGCCGCCGGTTCTCGCGCGCTGCGCATGAACCGGCGGCCGTTTTCAATACCCGATCACGTCGGCTATCGAAGCACTAGACGCTTGCGAGCACCTCGTTGCCCGAACGCATCTCGTAGTCGGCAGGGTTGAAGGTCTCCGCCAGGTCGCGGTACTCCTCAACGGTGCCCGACCAGTTGTTGATGACCTTGCCCTTCGAGTTCTTGTACCAGCTCGAGCACTCGCTCGAGTAGGCCGAACCCTTCATCTCTTCCTGCATGGTGGCGTTGAACTGGTCGATGACATCCTTACGCACATCGGCCGAAACCTTCTCGATGTCTTTAGTCTTCTCGAGGAAGTCGGCGACGTAGCGCTGCTGGATCTCGAACATGGCGATGTTCGAGTTGTGGTTCAGGTTGGTGTTCGGGCCGTACATGAGGAACATGTTCGGGAAGCCGTCGACGGTGATACCCACGTAGGCTTCGGCGTCGTCTTCGCCCCAGCGGTCGGCGAGAGTCACGCCGCCGCGGCCGATGATCGACAGGTCGCCCTGGAAGTTCTGCGAGTAGAAGCCGGTGCCGAAGATGATGACGTCTGCCTCGTGCTCGACGCCGTCTTCGGTGACGATGCCCTTCTCGGTGAAGTGGTCGATGGCCTCGGTGACGAGGGTCACGTTGTCACGCAGGAAGGTCGGGTAGTAGGCCGAGGTGCGCAGGATGCGCTTGCAGCCGAACTCGAACTTCGGGGTGAGCTTTTCGCGCAGCTCGGGGTCTTCAATCACCGAGTTGAGGTAGTCGATCGCTTCCTGAGCACCCTCAGACTGGGCCGACGAGTCGGTGCGGGTGCGCTCGAAGCCTGCCTCACGCACCTCGTGGATGGCGCGACGCGACTCTTCGAACAGCTCGGGGTTCTCTTCGAAAGCGTCGAGCTGCTCTTCGGTGAAGGTGATCTGCTCGCGCGGGAAGATGTAGTTTGCCGAACGCTGGAACACCTCGAGGTGGGCAACTTCCTTGGCGATCTCAGGCACATACTGCACGGCCGATGCGGCCGAACCGATCGAGATGACCTTCTTGCCCTTGAGGTCGACATCGTGATCCCACTCTGCCGAGTGGAACATGATGCCCTTGTAGTCTTCCATGCCCTTCCACTTCGGAGTCTTGGGAGCGTTCAGCTGACCCCAGGCCGGAACGAACACGTCGGCGGTGTAGGTGTCGCCGTTGCGGAGCTTGAGTTCCCAGTAGGCCTCGTCGTCGTTCCAGCGTGCTTCGGTGATCTCCGAGTTGAATTTGGTGTGGTCGTAGAGGCCGAACTCCTTAGCCATGGCCTTCTGGTAGCCGAGCATCTCTTCACCGGCGGCGTACATCTGCGAGACGCGCAGGTGCGGGAAGTAGCTGTAGCAGTAGACGTGTGCCTGGGTGTCGCAAGCAGCACCCGGGTAGGTGTTGTCACGCCACACGCCACCGATCTCGTCGGCTTTCTCGAAGATCACGAAGTCTTGGATTCCGGCGCGAACGAGTTCGGCGCCCATGCCGAGGCCACCGAAACCGGCACCGAGGATTGCAACGCGGTAGTGCTGGGTCATTGTTATTCCTTTGCTTGGCTGCGCCCGGCTACCGGGCGGCGGAGTAAATGGGATGAGGTTTGTGAAGTTGTGGTTTAGGCGTTTTCGAACTTGATGATCTGGCGCAGCACGGTGCCTGCCGACAGCGCATCCATACCCTCGTTCATCTCGTCGAGCGCAATTTCGTTCGAGATCAGGCGTTCGAGGGGCAGTTTGCCCTCACGCCAGAGCTGCTCAAACTTGGGGATATCACGCGAAGGCACGGCCGAGCCGAGGTACGAACCGATCACCGTCTCGGCACGAGCGGTGAGCTTGAGCGGCTCAATCTCGCTCATGGCACCCGGAGCCGGCAGCCCCACGGTGACGAGCGTGCCACCGAAACCGATCATGCCGAACGCGGTCTCGAACGCGCGCGGGTGGCCGACAGCCTCGATCACCACATCTGCGGTGATGCCCTTTTCGGCAGCCTCGGCCGACGTGTAGGCCTCGTCGGCACCCCACTCGCGAGCGAGGGTGAGCTTGTCGGGGTTGGCGTCAACGGCGATGACCTTCTTGTTGTCGACCGCGAGCGCGGTGAGCAGCGCCGCCATACCCACACCGCCGAGGCCGACGATGGCGATGGTGTCGTCGGGGCCGAGGTTTGCGGCGTTGAGCACGGCGCCACCACCGGTGAGCACGGCACAACCGAGCACGGCGGCAATCGACGGGGGAACGTCTGCACCCACGGGCACAACCGAGCGGCGGTCAACAACCGAGTAGGTGGCAAAACCCGAGCAGCCGAGGTGGTGTTTGACCTCTTCACCATTGCGGGTGAGGTGCTTGGTGCCGTCAAGCAGCACGCCCTCTTCGTTCGTTTTCGAACCGGCCGAGCAGGGCAGTTTACCGTCGGTGCGGCACTCACGGCACTCGCCACAGCGAGGCAGGAAGGTGAGCACCACGCGCTGGCCGATCTCGAGGTCGGTGACGTCCGAGCCGAGCTCTTCAACCACACCGGCGGCTTCGTGGCCGAGCAGCATCGGGGTGGGGCGAGGGCGTGAGCCGTTCACAACCGAGAGGTCGCTGTGGCAGATACTGGCGGCCTCGATGCGCACGAGCAGTTCGTTCTCGCCGGGGCCGGTGAGTTCGAGTTCGTCGATCGTGATCGGGCGAGATTCAGCGAAAGGTGCTTCGGCGCCGATCTTGTTGAGTACGGCTCCGCGGATGGTGCGGGTGTTCGTCACGTCATCTCCATTGATACTCGAGGGGGATGCGATCGCTACTGCCGGATGCGGCCAGAGATTTGCGATTGCTTTTCAACGATCATGTTCGCTCAATGACCTAAAGTAAGTGTTGGTTCATCCATATTTTCTGTCTTCATATGGAGGATTACACATGTCATACCCCGAGTCGACCCTGGATTCGCAGTCCAGCATCCAGCGCGAACGGCGTCAGCGTGCGCTCTTGCGCGCTGTCAGCGACTTCGCGCGCGCCCTCGTATCGCCGCTGGATGACTTGGCCGATGTGTTGCAACAGCTCACGGCTCGACTGCGTTCGCTGCTCGATGCCGACCTGGCCATCTTGGGGCTGGTAGATGAGGATGCCGGCGTCGGGCGGGCGATCGCATCCGACGGCATGTTTACCGACGCCCTACACCGGGTTTCGATCCCGCTGGGAACCGGTCTCACCGGGAAGGCAGCCGCAACGGGCGACCCTGCCCGCACCAGCAACTACCTCGACGACACCAGCTTCGAACACGACCCCGCCACCGACGCCGCGGTTGCTGACGAAGGGCTACGCGCGGCTCTCGCCATCCCGCTGCGGGCCGAACAGCGCACCATTGGCGTACTGATTATCGGACACCGGCACCCGCATCGACACGCCCCCGACGAAGTACAGATCGCCCAAACGTTCGCCGACCTGGCAGCGGTGGCGATTTCAACCCAAGAACACATCACCCGCGAGCGCGCTCGCGCCGAACCGCTGCGCGAACAGCTTGCCGCAAGTGAGGCACTGCTCGCACAGCAGCGACGAATCGTGCAGGTCGACGAGGCACTCATCGAGGCACTCGCTGCCGGCGGCGGCCTGGCGGCACTGCGCGAAGGCATGTCGCGCGAGCTCGGACGGGATGTGCGGCTTGCCGACCTGACCGTGCGGTTCGCGCTCGACGACTCCCTCACCGAGATGATCGACAGCGAACGGGCGCTAGTGACGCTTTCGGCGCAGCAGGGGATGCCCGTAACCGGTAGGCGCGACGACGGTTCACGCTTCACGGTAATGACCGCTGGAGTGAAGTCGGGCAGACCCATCGCATCCGTGCTGATCGAGGGGGATGTCGAGCCGCAAGAAGCCGAGCTGCTGCGGCGCAGCGCGCGGATGCTCGACACCTTCTTGCGCGCCCACCACCGCGAGCTGGGCGACCTCAGCCGTCGCCGCCACGACCTCATCCTCGAACTGCTCAGCCCGCCGCCAGGCGGCCCAACCCCCACAGCGCTGCTGCGCCTCGACGAGTTCGGGGTGCGCGAGGGCGAACCGTTTCGCATCGTGGTTGCCGACGGTTCAGTCACCACGCTCGACGATCTCGACCACCGTTTCGAGGTCGATTTCGGCAGCACACTGCTGCGCGCCCGCATCGACGATCGACTGGTGGCAATCGCGCCCGAGCGGGCATTCGCCGCGATCGAAAGCGAGCTGGGGGCGCCGGGGGCGCGGCGGCGCGGAGCCCTGCTGGTGGGACACTCGCCCACCCTGCACATGTTGAATATTGCACCGGAAGAGTACGACCTAGTGCTGCGCGTGGTCGAGGCTGCGCGCCGCAGCGGACACGACCGCATCCTCGTCTCGCTTGAGAGCTATGGCGCACTGGGGGCGTTTCTCACGCGAGTCACCATCGAACCAACCAAGCTGGCGATCGAGCAGATTCTTGGGCCGCTGCTGAACTACGACCGCGAGCACGGCACGGCGCTGGTCAACACTGCGGCGGCTTACCTAGATGCCGCACACTCGGTGGCCGACACCGCAAAGCAGCTGCACGTGCACGAAAACACAGTGCGGCAGCGGCTAGAACGCATCACGACGCTGCTCGGCCCTGGATGGGCGGGTGGTCGCCGCGGGCTGGATATCCACGTGATGCTCGCCGCCCACCGCCTAGTAGGCAGCAGCTAGGTCTGCCCGCCCTGCGCACCCGGTTCGGTCTGCCCCGCACCCCCTGCGCCCCGCCGCAACCTCGCTCTGCCGCAACCTCGCCCTGCCCTGCCCCGCATCCCTGCCCCGCAAACCCGCTCTGCCCTGCCCCGCATCCCTGCCCTGCATTCCTTCCCTGCCCTGCACCCCCGGCACCCCAAACCCAGTCCGCCCCGGCCGCACCCGCCCTGCAGATTTTTGTTTCCTGACCTCAGATTTTTGTTTCCTGTTTCCTGATTCTTGACTTCAAAACCGGGGCTTGAAACGTTTCACCCTAGAGAAAGCCCGCTTTTTGCAGCCAGAAAACAAAACTCCGCAGAGGGACTGCAGTCAGGAAACAAATTTCGCACCGGGGATGCAGCCAGGAAACAAAAATCCGCGAGGGTAAGCGGCAGAGAGGCAGAGGGAGCGGCGGGAATGCAGGCAAATAAGAATGCAAGCACGCAGACAAAAATGCAAGCAGGGATAAGCAGGTAGACCTGCAAGCATGCCCGGCGAGCAAGCCCCAGAACTAGTCGCTTGGAATTTCAGTGGCGCCGGTATCGACCCGTTCGTCGTGCGGTTTTGGCACATAGCGCGGGATGTAGCGCGCAAACAACAACCCGCCGAACAGCCCGATTCCGCCGAAGAGCATCGCGGTTGCCACCAGGCCCGCAAGCGCCGAAAAACCCGACACCAAAAACGGCACCATCGCAGCGGATGCATCGATAATGGTGCGCCATGCCCCCAGAAACGGCGCCGGGTTGTCGGGATCAGCGAGATCGGCGCCGAGTGTCATCACGATGCCCGAACCGATCCCGTTCGACAGCGCGAGCCAGCAGGTCACCATCATGAACCACCACTGCGGATTTGCGAACCACATCGATGCACCAAGCACCAGAAATCCAATACCGATCCCGATCAGTGCTGGAACCCCGCTCGCGGCGCGACCAAACTTGTCCATAATCCAACCGCTGGTGAAAAACAGCGCGAAATCGATGGCGCCGCCGATCCCTATCACCAACGAAATCGCTGCCGGATCAAGCCCAACCGCGTGTCCCCACAGTGGCAACACCACCTGACGCGCCGATCGCAGCATGGACAGCGCCCCGGCCCCGATCCCAAGCGTCAACAGCACATCCCGTCGCCGCACAATCGTCGGCCAGAGCCGGTCGGAAGGCGCCACGCTCACCTGTTTGCGCACCGCTGGCCGACCGGCGGTTTTTTCGACATCGGGCAGCACGAGCAGCGTTACCACCACCAGCGCCGAACACACGATGTACGCCCAAAAGTTGAACTGCGGCGATTGCGTTTGGCTGATCAGCCAGGCTGAAACAAACGGCCCAACGAAAGCTCCCGAGCGGAACACGCCCCCGAGCGACGACATCGCCCGCGCCCTCACGCGCAGCGGCACATACGAGGTGAGAAATGACTGCCGGGCAAGCGCAAAGACTGCCGTCATCAGTCCCTGCAGCACCACGCCGACCAGCAGCATCCAGGTGGTTGTGGCCGTCACCGAGATGAGGGCACCGACGATGGTCGCTAGTGCCGCCAGCGTCATCGCTTGCCGCTCCCCCAGTCGTGCCACAACGGATGCGGCGGGCAGGTTACCGATGGCTTGGCCAATCAACAGCGACCCGGCAATAAATCCAGCGAAGGCGACATCGGCGCCAAGGGATGCGGCAACAGACGGGATGACCGGAACAATCGTTCCCTGCCCGATCGAGTAGATGAGTGTGGGCAAGAACGCTACGGTCAGCACGCGCCACAGGGCTGGTTCATTGGCGCGGTGTTGGGTCATGGGAATCAGGTTAGCGCTCGCTGGGTCACAGCAGGCTGCGCTCTCGCTTCTGCCCTCCCCGCTCCTTTCCGGCAACTGACCCTGCAACTGCTTACTGGCTCTTCCGCCAACACCAATCCCACCAACACTGCTCTCGCCAGCACTGCTCCCACCGGCAAGTGGCCCTGTAACTGCAGACTGACCCTGCTACAGCAGGGTCATTTGGCAATAAGAGGGTCACTTGCGGGAGAAACCGGATGCGGGAACGCGGGAGAAACGGAACGCGGGAACGCGGGAACGCGGGGCGCAGAGCACGGGCGCGCAGAGCGGCACCCCCGCCACCACGCGCCCCGCACAGCAAAAGGGGGCGAGGCCCACGCCTCGCCCCCTGCCTAAACGCCGCTATTCGCCGCGGTCGGCGGTTGCGGCCCCCGCATCCGCGATGCCATCAACCCCCGCAGCACCGGTGGCACCGGCGCCGACGCGCTCGGTGCGCTGCACATCGAAGGTGAACTCGCCATCGCGGTGATCGACCACAACGTGGTCGCCGCCGATGAGCTCTCCGCGCAGGATCTTCTCGCTCAGCGGGTCTTCGATCTCGTGCTGCACGGCGCGGCGTAGCGGGCGCGCACCGAGGGCCGGGTCGTAGCCCACCTTGATGAGCTGTTCTTTGGCTTCCTCGCTCAGCTTGATCGTCATATCGCGGTCGAGCATCCGCTCACTCAGGCGCTTGATGAACAGGTCAACGATTTCGAGCAGTTCCTTCGGCGTCAGCTGCGGGAACACGATCGTGTCGTCAACACGGTTCAAGAACTCGGGCTTGAAGTGCTTCTTGAGCTCTTCGTTGACCTTCGCCTTCATCCGGTCGTACGAGGTTTCGGTGTCGCCCTCAATCTGGAAGCCAACGGGGCCACCGGCGATGTCTTTCGCGCCGAGGTTCGTGGTCATGATGATCACGGTGTTCTTGAAGTCGATGACGCGGCCCTGCCCGTCGGTGAGGCGCCCCTCTTCAAGAATCTGCAGCAGCGAGTTGAAGATATCGGCGTGCGCTTTTTCGATTTCGTCGAACAGCACCACCGAGAACGGCTTGCGGCGCACCTTTTCGGTGAGCTGCCCGCCCTCTTCAAAACCAACGAACCCTGGAGGAGCACCGAACAGTCGCGAAACGGTGTGCTTCTCACCGAACTCCGACATGTCGAGCGTGATCAGTGCCGACTCGTCATCGAACAAGAACTCGGCAAGCGCCTTCGCCAGCTCGGTTTTACCAACACCGGTGGGCCCGGCGAAAATGAACGAGCCTGATGGGCGGTTCGGGTCTTTCAGGCCGGCGCGGGTGCGGCGAATGGTGCGCGACAGCGCCGCGATGGCCTCGTGCTGGCCGATAACGCGCTCGTGCAGCGCATCCTCCATGAACACCAGGCGGGCGGTCTCTTCTTCGGTGAGTTTGTATACCGGAATACCGGTGGCAGCAGCGAGCACTTCGGCAATGAGCCCGGCATCCACCGTGCCCACGGCCTTCACCTCGCCAGCTTTCCACTGCTTTTCGAGACGCAGCCGCTCACCAAGCAGCTCCTTCTCGGTGTCGCGCAGTTTGGCCGCGCCTTCAAAGTCTTGCACCGCGATGGCGTCGTCTTTTTCGCCGCGCACCGTCGCGATCTTCTCGTCGAGTTCGCGCAGTTCGGGCGGTGACGACAGCACCGAAAGGCGCAGCCGGGCACCGGCCTCATCGATCAGGTCGATGGCTTTGTCGGGCAGCTGACGGTCGCTGACGTAGCGGTCGGAAAGGTTCACGGCGGCGACAATTGCGTCGTCGGTGATGGTGACCTTGTGGAACGACTCGTACTTTTCGCGCAGCCCCTTGAGGATGTTGATCGTGTGCGGCACCGACGGCTCGTCAACAATGATCGACTGGAAGCGGCGTTCGAGCGCCGCATCCTTTTCAAAGTGTTTCTTGTATTCGTCGAGCGTGGTGGCGCCGATGGTCTGCATCTCGCCGCGCGCCAGCATCGGTTTCAGGATGTTGGCGGCGTCGATCGCGCCTTCGGCAGCACCGGCGCCCACCAGTGTGTGGATCTCGTCGATGAAGACGATGATGTCGCCGCGGCTCTTGATCTCTTTGGTGACCTTCTTGAGGCGCTCTTCAAAGTCGCCGCGGTAGCGCGAGCCGGCAATCAGCGAGCCGAGGTCGAGCGCATATACCTGCTTGTCTTTGAGGGTCTCGGGCACCTCGCCATTCACGATGGCCTGCGCCAGGCCTTCAATAACGGCGGTCTTCCCAACACCGGGTTCACCGATGAGCACGGGGTTGTTTTTGGTGCGGCGCGAAAGAATCTGCATCACGCGTTCGATTTCTTTCTCGCGGCCAATCACCGGATCGAGTTTGCCGTCGCGTGCGAGCTGCGTGAGGTTCTCACCGAACTGGTCGAGCACGGCCGATCCCTTACCGGATGCGGGCGCGCTCTGCCCGGCGCCGGCCGCCACCGGCTCTTTGCCCTGGTAGCCAGCAAGCAGCTGAATCACTTGCTGGCGCACCGAGTTGAGGTCGGCGCCGAGTTTCACGAGCACCTGCGCCGCGATACCCTCACCCTCACGGATCAGGCCGAGCAGGATGTGTTCGGTGCCGATGTAGTTGTGGCCCAGCTGCAGCGCTTCACGCAGCGACAGCTCAAGCACCTTTTTAGCGCGCGGGGTGAAGGGGATGTGGCCGGTGGGCTTTTGCTGCCCCTTGCCGATCATGTCTTCGACCTGCTCGCGCACAGCCTCGAGCGAGATGCCCAGGGCTTCGAGCGCTTTCGCCGCCACACCATCGCCCTCGTGGATGAGCCCGAGCAGTAGGTGCTCGGTGCCGATGTAGTTGTGGTTGAGCATCTTCGCCTCTTCTTGGGCGAGGACGATCACGCGCCGAGCACGGTCGGTAAAACGTTCGAACATGCCATTCCCTCCAATTCCAGCACCGCTGTGGCACAGCGGTAGCGGGGTTCGATTCGAGGGTAGTGGGCGGGTGACCCGTTTCTCGCCCCTGTTCGCCGTCGGCGTGACGGTATCGGTGGCACTAGTGGCCGGGCAGCGGGTTGTCGTTCACCTGGCAGGTGGCGGATGCATCCCGAAACCGCGACGGATGCGCGTGTTGCAGCCAGGTTTGGCCGTATCGTTCGCGCAGTTCGTGCCATTCTTCGCCGCTTGCGAAACTGCAGCCGGCGACGTCTACGACGAGGCTGAAGTTTTCGCCGTTTGACATTGGGCTCGACACAAATTGCAGGGTGTAGTTGCTGACCGGCAGCTGTTCGAGCAGCCGGATGGCATCGTCGACTGTGCCGGATGCTGGCGAGTCGAGAAACGTTTGCTGCGCGAGCTCTGGTTGCAGCGCGTCCATGGCTGGGTCGAAGGCGAACACCTGCAGCTCGGTTTTCGCCACCGGTTCGGTGGTGTGCCGCAACTGGATGCTCGCCAGCCCCGGCGCGTCGGCGAAGATCTGCCCGAGCTGGGCGTCGGCTGCCAGTGCCTGCGCACCGGGGAACTCGGGGCTGACATAGTCGACGCGCATTTGTGACGCGAGCCCAACCACTCCCCACTGGCCGGTTTGCGCGCCTGGGTCGTGTGCCCGTTCGATGGCTCGGATGGCATCCTGTTGCGCATCGACTGCGTCGCTCGGTAGCTTCACGCCGATATAGCGTGGCGGCGGTGCTTGGGGTGCGTGCGCGCGGGTGTGGGGTTGGCTGCTTGCATCCGGTTGCGTTTCGTGGTGCTGCTGGGTGTCGATGGGGGGTTCGGATGCGCCGTTGCCGCTTGCTCGATAGGCCGAGAAGTTCACGCGCACCGCGCCGCTATTGCACAGTTCGTGCCAGTATGCGAGCTGCTGTTGCAGTTGTTCGGGCGCGAGATCCTCGAAGTATGAGTAGGTCGAGTCGCCGAGGTGAATCTGCGGTGTTGATGCGGTGAAGTTGTGGCGCTGTGCCTCGTCGACGAAGGCGAGTGCCCGGTCGCCGATCTCGTTGAGTTCAGCGGTGTCGATCTGCGCTGACACCGTCACCTCGAGATGTGCTCGCCGACGCTGTGGTGAGGTGTCGACCGACACGTTTTCGACGCCCGAGATTGAGCGGATGTTGTCGGTGTAGGTGTCGAACGCACCCACCGCCTCGGGCGAAACCGGTTCGGTGGTGGTGCACGCGCTTACCGTAGCCGCCAGCAATAGTGAGGCAGCGAGCGCAACGATTCGTCGCATCCGCTTCCCCTCCCTGATCGTTACCGGCGTTGGGACTCGATCAGGGTAGGAAAGTTGTTGGAGTATCGGCTGAGTTTTCGGTCAATACCTCCCGAATGGGAGGTGTGTCCGCGCGGCAGTCTAGTCGCGCCCGAAAATATCGCGCGAATAGACCTTGTCGAGGTGGGGTTTGAGTTCTTCGTCGACGCGGTTGGTGATAATCACATCCGATTCGTTAACGAAACGGTCGAAGTCGGGTTCGAGTAGCTGCGCGAACGATTCGTTACCGGATGCGGTGGGTTCGTAGATTTTGACGTTGACGCCGGCGGCAACCAGCGCATCCACCACCGCCAGCACGGCCGAGCTGCGGAAGTTGTCGCTGCCGGATTTCATGGCCAGGCGGCACACCCCCACCTGTTTCGGTTGCAGGCGTTGAATATCGTCGGCGATGAATCGGATGCGTTCGGTATTCGATTCGACGATGGCGGTCATCATGCGCTGCGGGATGTCACGGTAGTTTGCCAGCAGCTGCTTGGTGTCTTTCGGCAGACAGTAGCCGCCGTAGCCGAAGCTCGGATTGTTGTAGTGGCTGCCGATGCGCGGGTCGAGGCCCACCCCGTCGATGATCTCGCGGGCATCGAGGTTGTTGCGGCGCGCGTAGGTGTCGAGCTCGTTGAAATAGGCAACGCGCATGGCCAGGTAGGTGTTCGAGAACAGTTTGATGGCTTCGGCTTCGGTGGTGCCGGTGATGAGCACGCGAGTGTTCGGGTCGAGCGATTCGGCGTGCAGCAGCTCGGCGAACTCGGCGGCCTTCTCACGGTCGCCGGCAACAACGATGCGGCTCGGATGCAGGTTGTCGTAGAGGGCTTTACCCTCGCGCAAGAACTCGGGGCTGAACAGGATGTTCAGCTCGGGGTGGCGCTGCGACATTTGGGTGGTGAAACCGATCGGGATGGTCGATTTGATCACCACGGTGGGGCGTTCACCCGATTCGGCCACCTGCTGCAGCACCGCTTCAACGGTGGAGGTGTTGAACGAGTCGGTGACCTCGTCGTAGTCGGTGGGGGTAGCCACCACCACATAGTCGGCGCCGGTGACTGCCTCGGTGAAGTCGAGTGTGCCGCGCAGATTGAGCTGCTTGTTGGCCAGATACTGGGTGACCAGGTCGTCGGCAACCGGAGCGCGACGCTCGTTCACTGCATCCACGCGCGATTGCTGCACATCAACCGCAACCACTTCGTGTGATTGTGCAAGCAGCACCGCGTTCGCGACGCCCACATACCCGAGACCGATAACGGCAATCTTCATGCTTTTCCTCGTGTTCGTCGCGCTGGCTAGTTGCTGTTTGACTCGGCGGCGGGGTCGGCCGGGGTCGAGTCGAGGTGTTGGGTTTTGGCTGCACGTTCGGCAGCGAACCTGGCACGCTCTTCTTGTTCGACGCGGCTGCGTTCGACTCGCGCCTTGCGGTCAGCGTTGAGCGCGGCATAAATAATGAGCCCAAAAAGGGCACCGATAACGATGGTCGGAGTCACCGACCACAGTGCGTTCAGCCACCAGTTTTCGATCATTGTGAGTTCTAGTCTACGCGGCAAGCCGGCTCGCGGCGGGATGCGGGGAGGTTACGTCACCAGCGGGCTGTGCCATCCTGTCGCCGTTGGTGACTACTTCACCAACGGACTGTGCCATTTCGTCCCGCTCGTTATTTGACGAGCGGGAAAAGCACCGTCTCGCGGATGCCGAGGCCGGTGAGGCCCATCAGCAGGCGGTCGATGCCCATGCCCATACCACCGGCCGGGGGCATACCGTGCTCGAGGGCGGCGAGGAAATCTTCGTCGAGGCGCATCGCCTCAGCATCCCCGCGCGCGGCTTCTTTGGCCTGCTCAACAAAGCGTTCGCGCTGGTCAACCGGGTCGATGAGCTCCGAATATCCCGTTGCCAGTTCAAAACCGCGCACATACAGATCCCACTTCTCTACCACGCCCGGCTTCGAGCGGTGTGCGGCTGTGAGCGGCGACGTTTCAACCGGGAAGTCGATCACGAAGGTGGGACGATCAAGCCCGCCCTTCACGAAGTGCTCCCACAGCTCTTCGACGAGCTTGCCGTGGTTCGGCAAGTGCACCTCCACGCCCTCGGCGTCGGCGAGCGCCACGAGCTCATCGACCGAGGTCTCGGGAGTGATTTCGCGGCCGGCCGCCGCTGAGAGCGACTCGTACATCGAGATGCGCTGCCAGTTGCCGCCGAAGTCATACTCGGTGCCGTCAGCCCACACCACGCGATGCGAGCCATCGGGTGATACCGCGGCGGCCGCGTTCTGCACGAGCTCTTGGGTGAGATCGGCGATGGTGTTGTAGTCGCCGTAGGCCTGGTATGCCTCAAGCATCGCGAACTCGGGCGAGTGGGTCGAATCGGCACCCTCGTTGCGGAAGTTGCGATTGATTTCAAACACCCGGTCGAGACCACCCACCAGGGCCCGCTTGAGATAGAGCTCGGGCGCGATACGCAGGTAGAGCTCGGTGTCGAACGCGTTCGAGTGGGTGACGAACGGGCGGGCGGCGGCACCGCCGTGCATCACCTGCAGCATCGGAGTTTCTACCTCAACGAAGTCGTGTGCCGCGAAAGTGGCACGCAGCGAGGCATTCATCTTGGCGCGGGTGCGCACCATCTGACGCGCCGCATCCCGGGTGATGAGGTCGAGGTAGCGCTGCCGCACGCGAGTTTCTTCGTTGAGGTCGCTGTGCAGGGTCGGCAGCGGCCGCAGCGCCTTCGAAGCCATCTGCCACTGTTCGGCCATGATCGACAGTTCGCCGCGACGCGAGGTGATCACCTCACCCGAAACGAACACCTGGTCGCCGAGGTCAACAAACTCTTTCCATTTGGCCAGTGCTGCTTCACCCACCTTGGCGAGCGAAATCATCACCTGGATGCGCGAGCCGTCACCTGCCTGCAGCGCCGCGAAGCAGAGCTTGCCGGTGTTGCGCAGATGCACGATGCGACCAGCCACACCAACAACCTCACCCGAGGCAAAATCGATGCCAAGCTCGCGCCCACCGTACTTCGCCACGATGTCGGTGATGGTGGCGGTAATCGGCAGCGTCAGCGGGTAGGGAGTGAGCCCCTCGGCGAGCATCCGCTCACGCTTGTCGAGTCGCACCTGTTTCTGCTCCGAAACTTCGGCGGCATTCAGGGTTGCGTTCTCGGGGGTTTCGGCCATTGCCGGTCTCCTTGCTCGTGTGGTGGTAACGGGTTGAAGCTTTCTTCGCGGCAATGGGATGCGGGCAGCAAGCCCGCCGCGCCGCGTCACTCGATCTATCGTAGGCGAGGCGGCCAGATGCCGCTGATTGCGGGGCCGGGGCGTACGATGCTCTGCGTGACCACTGTGCTGCAGACCATTGACGCCGCTCGTTCGGCGCTCGCTCTCGACGCCCGCGCGGGTCAAACCGTTGCGCTCGTACCAACTATGGGGGCGCTGCACGACGGGCATCTCGCGCTCGTGCAGCTCGCGCACCAGCACGCCGACCGCGTGGCCGTCTCGATTTTCGTGAACCCGCTGCAGTTCGGGCCCAGCGAAGACTTTGACGCCTATCCGCGGCAGCTCGAAGCCGATGTGCAGCTGCTCGAAAAAGCCGGTGTCGACTGGGTGTTTGCGCCGAGCGTCGAGCAAATGTACCCGAATTGGCCCACCACCACGATGGTGACCGCGGGCGAAGCCGGCCGCATCCTCGAGGGTGAGTTTCGCCCCACCCACTTTGATGGTGTGCTCACGGTGGTGGCGAAGCTTTTTTCGATTGTGCAGCCCGATATTGCGGTTTTTGGGCAGAAGGATGCGCAGCAGCTGGCGCTCGTGCGTCGGATGGTTGCCGATCTCAACCTGCCGCTGCGGATTGTTGCCGCACCGATCGTCCGCGAGCCCGACAGGCTTGCGCGTTCGAGCCGCAATGCCTACCTGTCGGGAGCAGACCGTGAGCGGGCCGTGGTGCTTTCACGCGCACTGGCGGCGGTGGCGGCTGCGGCTGGTGGCGGGGTTGCGGCGGCGCTCGACGCCGGGCGCGCGGTGTTTGCATCCGAACCGACGGTGACGGTCGACTACCTGGTGGCAGTGGATGCGGCAACTTTCGCCCCCGCTGGCCCAGACTTTCGCGGGGATGCGCTGGTGCTGACGGCCGCGCGCGTGGGCACCACGCGACTGATCGATAACTGCGAGGTGCGGTTCTGAGCGAGCCCCACCCAGGCAAGCCCTTCGGCGCCGCGCTAACAGCACCGAGTCGCGCTACTCGCTGGGCGGTTCGATCGGCTCTTGCGCCGCGATCAGCGCGTTGTCGGCGGCCGATCGCACGAGGCTCGAAAGCACAAAACCCGGCGATTCCACCCCGATCGAGGCGAGCAGGCCGGTGGCCTGCTGCACGATCGAGCGGGTGAACGAAGTGGCTGTGGCGATCGCTTCGGCATAGATCGCGCGGTCACCCTCGTCAATCACCACCGGTTCGGCGCCGAGCTCCACCACCAGGGCCTGCGCGATCGGCAGCACCGGGCGGGGTGCGGTCACCCCGCACCAGCCCTCTTTGAGTCGAACCAGGTCGATCGAGGTGCCGGTGACATCGATCGCGGGATGAATAGCCAGCGGAATCACGCCGCGGTTGAGCGCTTCGCCCAGCAGGGCCGTGCCGTACTGTGCGGCGGTGTGCACCACGAGCTGGCCGGGCACCCACGCACCGGCTTCGGTGAGTTCGGTAACGCGCGCCTCGAGCGTTTCAGCCGGTTCGGCGAGCACCACGAGTTCGCTGCGCTCGGTCACCTGCTCGGCGCTCAGCTGTGGGGCGCCCGGCAGCAGCGCCTCGACACGATCAGCCGCGGCAGCATCCGTCACCGCCACGCCAATCAGCGAGTGTCCGGCAGCCGCCAGCCCGGCCGCAAAAACCGGGCCGAACAGGTCGTTACCAACCACGCCAACCCCGAGGCGACCATCTCGGTTCATGCTCATTGCTGCCCCTGCTGGCGCTGATACTCGTCCGCGGCGCGGGTAATCGCCACCGCCCGCGGGTCGGGTGCCGCACCGGCGGCATGCGCATCCTGCAATTGCAGCTGCGCCACCTGCACGAGCATCCGGGCACCCGCTTCTGCCCAGCGGTGCGAGCGGTCAACCTGTGCCGCCCGGATAGCGAGCTGCGAAAGCTGCTCAAAAAGCTGCAGCGCCTGTGCCCTCGCCACAAGCCGCTGCCCAGTCAACACCGGCCCCACCACGGTGCCGATGCTGAGGCTTGCGGCACCCGCCAGCCGGCGCCATGGGCCGTCAGCGATCGTGAGCCCCTGCATCCGTTCGGCAGGGATCATTGACACGCGACGCTGCAATCGGCCACGGCGCAGATACACCACACCGCGATCAACCAGCATGGCGTTGCGCTGCCACGCGAACGGCGCCAAAAACCAGGCACGAGCCGGTGTCACGCGCAGCTGCTTGGGTGGTTTTGCCGCGAACAGATCGCGCACAAGCTGCGGGGTGTGCTGGCCAAACTGCATGGGCATCGCCACCGATAGCACCCGAATCACATCGTCAAACTTGCCGAGCGGCAGCAGCACCGTGCGCGAAACCTGGCTGGAGTCGCTGTTTTGGCTCGCCACGACCGCGACATCGGCACGGTTGATACTGACGCGATACCAACCCAACATTCGCCACCAGAACCGCTGCTGAATCTCAACGGCGTGGATGCGTCCCGGCGCGATAGTGTCGCTATTGGTGGTGAGTAGCCCCTTCCCAACTCGCAGACCGTCCGGTGTGCCGGCAATCGAATACCGCATGTTTGCAGGTATCAATGCCAGCGAAGCGAGCACACCCACCATCAGAATCATGAGCGGCAGACCTATGGTCACGATCGCACCAGCGATGTTGATTATCCGCGAGTCGATTCTGATGTGATCAAGAAAAACCCCCTGGGTTGCCGAGAGCACTCCCAAAACGGCCCAGAGCTTACCCGCGATGATGAGCACAATCAGCGCGGCGCCCACAAATTTCAGCATCTCAGCCCCGGCCAATCGGCTCGCGGGCACGGTGACAATGGTCGGGCTACTGGCACCCATCGAGGCGAACGAGCCGCTGAAATCTTCCACCACTGCGTCAACAAAGTCGGCGAGTGTGCGCCGCCGCGGGGCCGGTTGGGGAGGGGTCGCGGGCTGCTGGGGAGCGAGGCCGGGAGTCTGGCCGACGCCGGGCGGCCGGCCAACGCCTGGCTGCGGATGTGTATCCGGCGTGCCGTTCGGCACCGTCTGCTGAACCACAGCTTGTTCGGCACGCTTGCGCCGCTTCGCACCAGATGCTCGCCGCAGCATCTCATCGCGCAGTGCCTCGGCATCTGCCTGACCGAGGTACCTCAGTTGCACCTCGCTCGAGTCGGATGCACCGGAGGTTGCAACATGAGAGAGCCCCATCATCCGTGCGCCCAGCGGCCGATTGATATTGACCGATTGCAGCCGGTCGAGACGTGCCTGCAAGAGATGGCGCGAAAACACACCGCAGCGAAGCTCAAGCACCTCGTCAGTCACCCTGAACTCGGTGGCACGGTAGCCGAGCACAATACCAACCGCGCCGAGCACACAAATCGCCAGCACGATGATCCCCAACAGCAAGAAATACGTGCTGGGGCTAATCCCAAGCCGTGGCGAGTCGGGGTCGTTACCAATCACGACACCCGCCAGCGACACACCAATCAGGGGCACCAAGACCAGCACCCCGCCCAGCAGGTTGAGCACAGCCAGCAACGGGGTCAGCGGATGCAGCCGGTGCCACTCGCCGTCGGCGAGTTCGGTCGTGCGCGGCTGTTGATAGGGATTGTGCTGCGGCGGTTGCGGTTGCTGCCAGTGCTGCGGGTGCTGCGGGCCGGGTTGGGGCGGCCACTGCGATTGTGGGCCGGGCTGCTGCGGCCCCTGCGGTGGAGGCGTCCAGCTCATAGGCCGGCCCGCCGAGTTTCTGCCACCCGAATCAGGTGGTCACGCAGCCGCTCCGCTTCGGCCAGCGGCAGCCCGGGAATCGACACCGACGCCCCAGCTGAGGCGGTCGACATCCGCAGCGACGCGAGCCCAAGCATCCGATCAATCGGTCCGCGATGCATCGAAACTGTTTGCATCCGGCCGTAAGGAACCGCGGTCATGCTGTTGAACATCACGCCACGACGCACCAGTAGGTCATCTTCACGAACCGCATAGCCAATCGCCCGGTTTCGAGGCACCACCATCGCCACTTCCACGATGCTCACCACAACCATCCAGGCTGTAATCAGCCACCATAGTCCGTCAGCCAGCACCCAGATCACGACCGTGGCGACAAGGCACACCAACAGCCAAATGACATTACTCACCAGTGACACGGCTATATGTCGCGGTGAGATTCGGTGCCACTGCACCTGCGGTAACTCAAGCTTGGTCACGAGAAATTCCTCTTATTGGGTTCGCTGTCTTAACTACTTTCAATCTTCCCGATACAGGCGAGCACTGCATCCGCCGAACGTTGTGATGTCGCAGCAACGCTGAGATGATGATCAACCCCCGCCTCGGGCCCGCACAGATCACTCACCCCGCGCACCGACACAAACGGCACCTCGAACACCCGGCACACCTGCGCAATCGCACACGACTCCATATCGGTGGCCACCGCGTCGGCGAACGCCTCGCGGGTGTCGGCCACATTGCGGGCGGTCACGAACGTATCGCCCGAGAGGATGCGGCCGTACAGCGTGCCGCTACCGTCACGCTCTTCACGGCTACCGGGCTCGCGACCGCGCGCATCCAGCGCGTCCAACAGCACATCGGATGCGGTAAACCGCACCGGCTGCCCCGGAACCTGCCCGCGCTCATAGCCAAACTCGGTGGCATCCGCAGTGCCGTAACTGTAGTCGAGACCAACTGCCACATCCCCCACTCGGCTCGAGCGCGAAAGCCCACCGGCCGTGCCCGCAGAAATTACCGCCCGGGGCGCGAAGGTCAGCACCGCCCAGGTGGCGGTTGCAGCCGCAGCCACCAGGCCAATTCCACTGGTAACCAGCACCACATCACGGCCCGCGAGCCGCAGCCGCCGCGCTGCAACCCCCGCTAGCGGGCACACAATAGGCGCGCTGTTTTCGGCTGCCGCAATGAACGGTGCCGCCTCGGCGGGCATCGCCACCTGAATGACAACTGTCACGCGTGCTCTCCGAACACCTGCGCCCATTCGTCACGCGCAGCCAAAAACTCACGCACCGCCGACTGCGCCCCCTCGAGGGTGTGGTGCACACCCCAGCCGCACTGCACCTCGTTCGCTGCCGGCACCTCGGTGGCCTGCAACACATCGCGCAGCGTGGTTTCAAGCAGCTGCTCAAACTCGTCGGGCTCAACCTCAAGCATCAGCGCATAAAAACCGGTGCGGCAACCCATCGGTGAAAAATCAATGAGCCGATCGGTGTGATTGCGCATGTGTTCGGCAACGAGGTGCTCAATCGAGTGAATCACTTCGGTGGGCAGATGCGCGAGATTCGGCTGCGTAAAACGCACGTCATACTTCACGAGGGTGTCGCCACCGGGCAGGGTTTTACGGTCGGCAACCCGCACATAGGGGGCTGTCACCATGCGGTGGTCAAGGTTGAACGATTCGACATTCATACGGCTCGGCATGCCGCCAGCCTACGTTGCCAAACTGCGCGGCAGCTGCCGCCCACTACGGCTCTACCCGCAAATCGAGTAGATCCCGCAGCAGCAGCCGGTCGAGCGAGTTCCCATCGGTTGCAAGCCAGTCGCCTACCTCGCGCAGCATCGACTCTACGCTCGCCAACCGCACACGCGGCCAGGTACGCGAGTTATCCACTGTAAACTCACCCGCCCGTTCGGGCACCAGCACGAGCCACCCGCGCACCTCGGCCACATCACCGAAATACTCGCGCAGCCGCTCCACCCGGTGGGGAAATTCTGACGCTGTCGATGCGGGCACCCCGTCGCGGGTGATCGAACCGCGCGCATCCAGCGCGTAGTGCGCCGGTGCCCGCAGTTCACCGTCGATGAACGCGATCCGGCGACCGGCCACCACCGCGTGTGAAATCGTTGCCACCTGCTCATCGGCGCCGGGAATCCGCAGACCGTGCACGATCCGTGCCCCGGGAAGCCGCAGCAATGCATCCAGCGCCTCGCCCGCAACTTGCTCGGCGCACTGCCGCCGCAGCGGATGCACGCCCGGCTGCGTACACGTCATCGCCGTGGCACCGGGGCTGCCATACACTCGCGTTGCTTCATCGGCCGCTGGTGCCGATTCGTCGGCGATGCGCATCAGCAGCCGCTCAAACTGCGTCCGTTTCACGCGCGGTTGCAGCCCCCACCAGGCAAGCACCGCGAGTGCCAGCACCACCAGTGCGATCAACGCGCGAGCGATCCCCACCCCGGTGGTGGTGTCGGGGCCGGTAAAGATTCCGAGCATCGCGTCGAAAAACGACGCCGCGGCCGAAAGTGAAACACCGGCCACGAATATCCAGAGCACTGTCGATACCACCGACTGCGGGCGCGCATCGCCGCACAGCCACAGCCACACCATGCCGAGCAGCACCAGCAACAGCGCGACTGGCCACCACACCGTAAACAGTGGCGATGCGGGAATTGCCAGCGTCAGCACCGCCAGCACCGACGCGAGCACGAACGGGCCCGCAGTGGCCAGTTCGCGCGGCGTCACCGGCGGCGCCGCCGTGCGCGCTGCGGGCCACACCTCTACCGGGTGCTGCCACGTTTGGCGATACCACGACATTTTGCGCAGCTGCGGTGCGGGTTTCGGGATGCGGTCGAACACTGGCATATCGGTGCCAGCGGCGGTGTGCCGCGCCGACGGCTGGGCGGGGCTGGTGGGGGTTGCGGCCGGTCGCGGTCGGCGCTGTTGCTGGCGCAGTCGCGGCCCGGGGATACGTCGGGCCGACATCGCCTGGCCCGAGGTGGTTGCCAGCCAGGCATCGTGCGCGGCGCGGCGACGCGGATCGGTGAGCACTTCTACTGCCAGCCGCACCCGCATAAAGGCTTCCGGAGTGCCGCCGAGGTCGGGGTGGGTTTCGCGCTGTTTGATTCGGCCGGCTCGGCGAATCTCGTCTTCGGATGCGCCCGGTTCAACCCCGAGCACCCGGTAGAGGTTTTCGGGATAGTCAGTCGAGCGGAGTTTCATGCGGTACCTGCTGGGTTGAGATGGGCTCGGGTTGGGGCTGGTTAGCGCAGCTGCTCGGCAAGTTCGCTGCTGCGGCGCATATTCGCTGCAAACGCCTCGGCGAAAAGCTCGGCAAGGTTGGCGTCTTGCAGCACCGCAATCGACTGCTCGGTGGTGCCCTGCGGGCTCATTACCCGGCGGCGATGCGTTGCCACATCGGTTTCGGGTTCGTTACGCAGCAGCGCAACCGAACCCGCAAAGGTTTGCACCACCATCTTGGTGGCCGTTTCGCGGTCGAAGCCCGAGCGCATCGCCGCGTCAATCATCTGCTCGATGAGCAAGAAAACGTGACCGGGGCCGCTGCCGCTGATCGCGCCGATTGCCGGGATCTGCGACTCGGGCACCTCAATGACCTCGCCCACCGCGGCGAATAGCGTGCGGGCAATTTCGAGCGCTGCTGCATCTGCGCTGGCACCCGCGGCGATACCCGTGACGCCGAGACCAACGGTGGCTGGGGTGTTTGGCATGGCGCGCACCACGCGCACTCCGGCGGCAAGTCGCGACTCGATCGCGGCAGTCTCTACCCCGGCAGCCACCGAGATCACCACGGTGCCCGGTGCGATTGTTTCGGTGAGTTCGGCGAGTAGATCGTGCAGTTGCTGCGGCTTCACCCCGAGCAGCACCACCGACGCATCACGGCATGCCTCGCGGTTTGCTGCCGGGTTTGTTTCGACCGCCTGGGCACGCACTCGCGTGTCTTGTTCGTAGCGCGCTGCCGATGCTTGTGAGCGGGTGGTGATCCGCACGGGTTCGCCCGGTGCAGCGGGAGATTCGAGCAGCCGCGCCAGCACGGCCCCGCTCATATTTCCCACACCGATCATGGCGAGGTTCGCAAGTTTCTTCACGGCTCTGAGTCTAGGGTGTGCGTCGTATGCTTGAGGGGAGCCATCCCCGCGGCGAGGAGATCATCATGACCAATTCCATTCTGGCGGAGGCAGTGCGCACCGCACTGCTCGAGAGCGTGCACGTTTCTGAGATTCTTGAGGTGCGCACCACCGAAATCGACGGTCAGGTTGACGTGATTGGCGTGCGGGTGGCGCTCACCCACATTGCCGATGTTGATGCGCTGCCGCCGGTTATTGCCGATGTGCGCCACCGGGTGCGCAGCGCCGCCCCGGATGTTCGTGCGGTGTTCGTTGAGCCCGATGTCATCGGCCCCGACCGCTCGTCGGTGTCAACCGAGGCGATTGTTTTCCGCGGCTGGGATTAGACCTACCGCCTTTTGACGACTCGCCCCCGGCCCCAGTCGCCACCGGATGTGATGGCGCTACTCTTTGCCTCGGCGGGCTAGTGCTTCGGCGGGCTAGTGCTTCGGCGGGCTAGTCGCGTCCGAAAAACTCGCGTAGCGGCGCGGCACATTCAGCCTCGAGCACTCCGGCAACTACCTCGGCGTGCTGCGGCAGTCGGCGGTCGCGCACGAGGTCATATTGCGAACCAACCGCGCCGGCTTTTTCATCCCACGCCCCGAACACGATGCGTGATACCCGAGCTGTGAGGGCGGCGCCCGCGCACATGGCGCACGGTTCGAGGGTGACGAACAGGGTGCAGCCATCGAGGCGTGAGGTGCCGAGGGTGTCGGCTGCCGCCCGCAGCGCCACCACTTCGGCGTGCCCGGTGGGGTCGTGATTTGCCTGGCGCACATTCCGGCCGCGGCCGATGATCTGGCCGTCGGGATCGGTGACCACCGCACCGATCGGCAGATCGCCGGTGTCGGTAGCTTTGTGGGCTTCAGCCAGCGCCTCACGCATCACTCGCTCGAGTTCTTGGGGAACGCGCACGTTTTCACCTCGCTTGTCACTGTTTTGAGCGTAGTTGGTGTGAGTTCAGTGGTAGAGGTTCACGCTCACGTATGCGGGATTGCCCACAGCCAGAAAAGTTACAGTGGTGCTATGGAGCTGCACGTCGCCGACCATCCGCTGATTGACCACAAAATGACCCTGCTTCGCGATGAGCGCACCTCCTCGTCGATGTTCCGCGAGCTCGTCGCCGAACTGGTCAATCTGCTCACCTATGAGGCAACTCGCTCACTGCGTGTGGTGCCCCACGAAATCCGCACCCCGGTGAGCGCGATGACCGGTGTGACCGTTGCTGCGCCGCTGCCGCTGGCGGTGCCGATTATTCGTGCCGGCCTCGGCATGCTCGACGGTTTCCTCAAGCTCATGCCCTACTGCGAGGTGGGGTTTGTGGGAATCCGCCGCAACGAAGAAACGCTGCAGCCCGAGACCTACGCGAAGCGGCTGCCCGAAGACCTTGCCGACCGGCAGTGTTTCGTGCTCGACCCGATGCTCGCCACCGGTGGTTCGCTCGCGGCCACCGTGCAGTTCTTGCTTGATGCCGGCGCCACCGAGGTCAATGCGATCTGTCTGGTGGCCGCGCCACAGGGTGTTGAACTGATGCGGCAGCGCTTTCCCGACGCGAATGTTCGGGTGCTGATCGCCGCGCTCGACGAGGGCCTCAACGAACACGGATTTATCGTGCCCGGGCTCGGGGATGCGGGCGACCGGCTCTATGGCGTGGTCGACTAGCGCGGGCTGCGCGCAGCCACGGCCGGATGCGCGCAAACGCAGCTGCGAGTTGACGATCGGCACGCCATCCTGAACAATGAACTTCATGATCGCAACAAACGCACGCCCCTTGACCGCCCACGAGGTGGCAGGACGCGCCGGCATGATGATGGCTGGCGTGTGCGTGTGTCGAATGTGTCGCTAACTCGCATCCCGTCTCGATCGGGCCGACGCTGGCACCACGAAATGCACAACTGCGCTCGCGCCAGCCGACACGATCTCGCTGTTTCCGATCTCGCTGCACCCGCAGACGAGCTTTCACGGCCATCATCCCGGCCACGTTTTTTCGGCTGTTCCAGCCCGGCAATCGCCCGCTGCAGCCCCGCATCATCATCGAAAGCTGAACTCTCATGTCGCTCACGCAAAGCACCACAGTGATCCCTCACCACCGCACCGACCAGCCCCGCCTGCGCCCCACCGCAACTGCCGCACCCGCCACCGGGTACACCGCAGCTGCCCGCCAGCCCGCGCCCACCGCGCGCGGTTTCGCGCTCTATGTGGGGCTTGACACCCGCGACGATCACGAACTCGCCGAGATCGTCAACGCGCTGCGCGAAGTGCTCACCGAGCGGGCCCCAGATGCTGAAAGCTATGCGTCTGTGGCGCTCGCTCCTGCCGAAGCTTCGGGCAGGCCGATCGACCTGGTGCGCCTGGCGCTTCAAGAACCGAAGGCCGTTGCCGAAGCCCGCTCGGTGCGTAACCGCGGGGTGAACGACTCACCGCGAGCCGCAACCAAGGTGGTAATCGACACCAGCCGAAAGCGCGTGCTAGTGCACGATGACAATGCCGACCTCACCTACAAAGAGTTCGAGCTGCTGCAGGCGCTCGTGCTGCGTGAGGGCCGCACCGTCACCCGCGATGAGCTCATCGACGTGCTGTGGACCGACCGCAGCGAAGAGCAGCCACACGAGCGCACGATCGACGTGCATGTGCGTCGGCTGCGCAAGAAGCTCGGTGACTACGCCGATATTGTGCGCACCGTGCGCGGCAGTGGTTACCGTTTCGACCGTCACGCGGATGTGCGCGTGGTGCATCCGTTGGCACCGTCACCCGACCGTTTCTAGGCTCACCTCCCACTGTCGAAGGCGCAAAGATTTGTGGCCCGAGCCACAACCGCTCGATAAAATTGAAAGCGGCCGAGCAATTACAGTTCGTGCGCAACCGCGGCCGTGCCGCCGCGGTGGGATGAAGCGGAGTGAGTATGTGTGCAGCGTCGACATCAGCCAGTGATGCATGGGAGTCGCTGTTCCGCACACAGGTTGCGGTAATGCGCGTGTTGCGGCAGGAGTTTTCGGGCGTCGGCATGTCGATCAACGAGTACGACGTGCTCTACAACATCGCGCGCTGCCCCGATCGGCGCACCCGGCTGCGCGACCTGAACGAATCGGTGCTGATCACGCAATCGTCGGTGTCGCGGCTGATCGACCGGTTCGTTGCTCGCGGGCTCGTCGAAAAGTTTGAAGATGAGTTTGATGCGCGCAGCACCATCGTGGCGCTCACTGAAGCCGGGGTGAGTGAGTTCCGTCGGGTTGGGCGGATTCACGCCGACAGCATTGAGCGCCACGTGGGTGGTGCGCTTTCAAAAGATGAACTCGCGACACTGCAGCAGCTGTGTGACCGCCTGCGCGCACCGTTCATGCCGGGCAAGAAGTAGCTGCGCTTCGGTCACAGCTCACGGCCCTCTCGATTCGCCACACGCAGCGCTTCGGGCAGCTCAACGGTGGCAGTTTCGAGGTCTTGCGCTTTGATGAGCGAGGTGCCGCGCGTCTCTGGAATCGACCAGACCGTGACGATACCCACGACGCCGACTATGACGAGGAAGAACCCCGGCAGCAGCAGAATGCCCGTGAGGTCGATCAGCCAGGTGAGCAGATAGGGCGCGGTTCCGGCGAAAAGGGCCGCGGTCAGCGCGTAGGCAATCGAAAGCCCGGTCTGCCGCGTGCGTGTTGGGAAGAGCTCCACCACTGTCACCGCGTGCGTGCCGAGCACAACCGCCAGCATGAGCGCCAGCAGCAGCGTCGAGGTAAACAGCGCCGGGCCGGTGCCGATATTCATCAGCATGAATGTCGGCACACTGAGCAGTGTCAGGGCGATCGCTGCGGCCATCAGCACCGGTTTGCGCCCCAAGCGGTCAGATGCCATTCCCGACAGCGGCACGACGAGCAGTCCGAGGGCCGAGGCGAGCGTCGACAGCAGTGCCGCCTGGCTCGCATCCACCTTCAGGTAAACCTCATGGTAGGTGAGCAAGAACACCAGCACCACGTAGAACGTCACGTTCATGAAGATCTCCATCCCGCAGGTTTGGAGGAACTCCTTGAAGTTGCGTTCGAACACTTCCCTGACCGGGGCGTGCGAGACGGTTTCGAGTTCTTGCAGCTGCTCAAACTCGGGGGTGTCTTCAATGCGCTGGCGAATGTAGAGACCGATCAGCCCGAGCGGCACCGTAATCAAGAACGGGATACGCCATGCCCATCCCTCAATGTCTTCCGGTGAATACATCTGGTGCAGCAGGTACACCGTGAAGGATGCGAGCAAGAACCCGAGCAGGCTGCCGAACTCGAGCCAGCTGACGCCGAACCCCCGTCGCTTCGCCGGTGAAAACTCGCCGAGGAAGGCGGCCGCGCTACCGAACTCACCGCCAGCTGCGAGGCCCTGCACCACACGAGTGATGACGAGCAGGATCGGCGCAAAGATGCCGATGGTGTTGTAGCCCGGCAACAGCCCCAGCACAAGGGTCGACAGCGCCATCGCAACGATGACAATCGACAGTGTGCGCTTGCGCCCGAGTTTGTCGCCGAGCCGGCCGAAAATCAGCGCGCCAAGCGGCCGCACAAAGAACGACACCGCGAACACGGCAAATGTGGCCAGTAGCCCCGCGGTTTCATCTGATTCGGGGAAGAAAATATGTGAGATCGTGTTTGCCATATAGGCATAAACGGCCCAGTCGAACCAGTGCACCAGCACTCCGATTGAGCCCGCCACAACACTCTTGCGCAGACTTTTCTTGTCGACGAGGTCGCTCAGCTGCGGCGACCCTGACGCGGTTGACATGTCAATACTCCCGAGTGGATTCGTGCCGACCAGCGCGACGTTGCGCGATGTCGAAAGCGGTGTAGGCAAGCCCAAGCGCACCGTCGCGAAGCGTTTGTTCGGCTCTGGGGCCGATGCAGGCGTCGGCGAACTCGGGCTGGTGATTGCTCGCGCTACCACCCACACCGATATAGGGGTGGATGGCGTTGACGACCTGTGACACATTGCCCATATCTGTTGAGGCCCGGGCCATCGTCGCGGCGAGTGGATCGACGTCGAAGTTGCGGCCTAGCGCAATGGCATTTTGCCGGTAGCACTCGAGCGCTTCTTGGTCGGTGCGCATTTCTGAGTAGCGCTTACTCTCGTGTGTGATCGTGAGTTTGGCGCCGGTAGCCAGTGCCCCCGCTTTGAAGCAGTTTTCGACGCGCTGTTCGAGTTTGCGCAGTTGCGCCATCGATTCGGCGCGAACGTACCAGCGCCCTTCAGTGCGTTCGGGGATGGCGTTCGGAGCCTCTCCGCCGCGGGTTTGGATGCCGTGCACCCGCACACCGGCGGGCAACTGTTGCCGCAGCGCCGCGAGCGCCACCTGCGCCACCAGAAACGCGTCGTTGGCGTTCACTCCGCGATCGGGGTAGGCGGCCGCATGTGCCGCGGTGCCTTCGTAGGCGATGTGCCAGTGGGTCACTGCATATGGTCGGGCTTCGGCAACGTCTACCGGTGCGGGATGCGCCATACAGACGAAATCGAGGTTGGTGAACGCGCCGCGCTCGAGCAGCTCAATTTTGCCGCCACCGCCTTCTTCTGCGGGCGTGCCGATCACTTCAATGGCGATGCCGGCTGCGTCGGCCACCTCGGTGAGTGCCAGCCCGGCGCCGGCCGACATGGCTGCGATGAGGTTGTGTCCGCAGGCGTGCCCGAGACCGGGCAGGGCATCGTATTCGGCGAGAAACCCGACGGTGAAGCGTTCGCCGGTTCCGAAGCGGGCGCGAAATGCGGTGGGCAGTGCGCAGTAGGGCTGTTCGACGGTGAACCCGTGGCGCCGCAGCAGTTCGGCGACTGCGGCTGACGACCGGGTTTCTTCCCAGGCGGTTTCGGGATGCGCGTGAAGGTCACGTGAGAGTGCCACAACTTCGTCGCGCACCCGGTCAAAACGGTTCGCGATGCGGCGCTTATCGCTATCGAGGTCAGTCATCTCCGGGCACCCCATACGATGGTGCCGAGCGCGGGTCGTGCCCGCGGGTAACGTAGTCGTCGCGCTGCGGAAGCCACAGCTCGGTGAGTTCGGCAAGCGCTGCAACCGGGTCGTCATCTGCCCAGTCAACACGCAGGTCGGTGACGCGCCAGCCGGCATCGCCCACCACTGCGATCCCTGCCGAGTGGAGCGGCCCCTCTTCCCCACCGGCTGCGACCGCTGCCCGCATCCCGGCAATCAGCCGACGTTCGATTGGCCCGTCAGCGGCGAGTGCGGCATCAACCAGTGCGTCAAGCACTTCGAGTGACGCGAGCATATTGCCGGCTGCAACCGCGTTTACCCGTTGTGCTGCACCGAAGGTGCCGAGCGCTCGCGGGCCGGAGTAGACGGCGGTGTCGCCGGCGGCGTCGATTGCCAGAAGCTGCCGGAATTGGATGGTTTCTGGGTCGGCCGATTCGGCGACCGCGGCTATTGCGGCCGAGGCGCTGTGGCCCGCTTTGAGTTTGTCGAGCAGCAGCGCACCCAGCCGCGGGTCGGTGACGTTTTGCGAGTGTGCGCCGCCCACGCCGTCGGCGAGGTTGACGCAGCGCGCCGCAACTGCGGGCGACGATGACGAGATTGCTGAGCCGAACTCGCCGGTTTCTGGGTCGCGAAGCAGCAGCGAGAAGGTCATGATTCGGCTCCTTCGCTGATCACCGCTGTCGCATCGATTTCAACGAGCCATTCGGGGCGCGCGAGTGCCTGCACGACGATGCCGGTCGAGACTGGATACACGCCGCGAAGCCATTTGCCCATGGTGCGGTACACGTCTTCGCGGTACCTGGGGTCGATGATGTAGACGGTGACTTTGACGATGTCTTCGAGCCGGCTGCCGGCCTCTTCGAGCAGCAGCTTGATATTGGCCATTGCCTGCTCGGTTTGTGCGACCGGGTCGCCGATGCCAACGGATTCGCGGGTTTCGAGGTCTTGCCCGATCTGACCTCGCAGGTAGACCACGCCATTGGCCACGACGGCCTGGCAGAGGTCGTTATCGAGGTTCTGTTCTGGGTAGGTGTCTTTGGTGTTGAAGGTGCGGATTCGGGTGTGTGTTGGCATCGTCGCCCTCCTGGATATCCGTGTGTGCCTGTCAGCCCGCGGCTGTCTGCGTTGAGAGCGCGGGAGCGTGTGTCCATTCAACGAACCGGCAGTGCATCTGTAAAATAGAAAACCGCTATAAGCACGATCTGATTAGAAGATGGAGGCAGCGTGGCCCGGTTCTCGATCACCCTGGCACAGCTCGGTTATTTCGCCGCCTGCGCCCGCACCCTGAATATGACGGCAGCCAGCCAAGAGCTGCATGTCGCCCAATCGGCGGTGTCGAGTTCGATTACGCAGCTTGAACGCGCACTGGGCACCTCGCTGTTCATTCGCCGCCACGCCAAGGGTTTGGTGCTCACCCCCGCAGGTGAGCGGCTGCAGCAAGAGACATTCCTGCTGTTTGATCACCTCGACTCGATGATCGATGCCATCCAGGCCGATGCCGCCTCGCTTCGCGGCACTCTGCGCGTGGCGGTATTCGACACGATCACCCCCACCATCCTGCTGCGGGTGATGGGCCATATCGCACGCGAGCATCCCGAACTGAGCCTGGAAGTATTTGGTGGTGATCACGAACAGAACCTGGCCGATCTGCGCACCGGTCGCGCCGAAGTTGCCATCACCTACGAGTTCAGCGCGGCAGAAGACATCGTGACGGCACCACTTGGCGCAGTTCGCCCATACGTCATCGTTGCCGAAACAAGCCGCTTCGCAAAGCGCAAGCGCGTGCACCTTTCTGAACTGGTGGATGAACCACTCGTACTGCTCGATCTGCCCGATAGCCGCGAGTACTTTGTCACGCTCATCCGGGCCGCTGGCGGCACCCCGCAGGTTCGCTACAAAACACCCAACTTTGAGGCGCTGCGCTCCATGGTCGCCTCGGGTATGGGATATTCCATCCTCAACCAGCGACCGGCCTTCGACACCACCTGTGCGGGCCCGCGCGCAATCGCACTCGAGATCGCCGACGAGGTGCCATCGCTTCGACTCGCGCTCGTGCAGCTGCGGCAGACCCGCCCGACTGCACGCAGCCGTGCTTTCGTCGAGATTGTTCGACAGGTGCTCGAAGAATCAGACGCCGGCTAGTTTGTTGAGCGCGGGACGATAGTTCGCATATCCGCGCTGGATAGTGATCTGGTCGGCAACATATTTGGCGTCGTGCCAGCAGCCCCAGATGAAGCTCGACCCTCGACGCGACTGCCAGGGCAGGCCGACGAAGTAGATCCCCGGCTCGACCGACACCCCGCGCTGCTGGAGCGGCCGCCCCTGCGCATCCACCGCGCGGGCTGGCAGCCACGAATAGTCGACCCGGAATCCGGTGGCCCAGATGATGGTAGAAATCCCGGCTTCGCCGAGGTCGAGCTCGCGAATTGGATGCGTAACGCATTCGGGGTCGGGCAGGATCTCGCGCGCTGCGGGCTCTTCGGGGAAATCAAGACCGTTCTCGGCGATATAGGCATCTGCTTCGTCGAGCAGGCTCAGGTAGTTGGCATCACCGTTGCGGATGTTGCGTGCGAGGTCATTGGCGAAGTGCATGACGTTGCCGGCACACGATTCGGCGCGGCCCAGCAGCGTGATGCCGTCATACGCGAGCTGGCGAAAATCAACGGTGTGGCCGCCAGCTGCACCGCTCACGGCGATGGTGACGTGCTCGGCACCCACTGCAGGGGTTGCCATCTCCCACTTACCCAGCACGCCGAGCCAGTACACAAAGTCGTGGTCTCGATAGCGCCGCGGCGGACGATCGTGCGGGCCTACGGCCAGATAGGTGTTGCGGCCGGACGCATTGAGCTCGGCGGCAATCTGCACGCCCGAACTTCCGGCCCCGACAACGAGCACCGACCCGGGCGGGAGCTGTTCGGGATTCCGGTACTGATTTGAGTGCAGCTGCAGGAACTGATCGTTCTGCGGCACGATGGGCGGAATCGCCGGCTGCTGAAATGGGCCGGTCGCGGCAACCACGAAATTGGCGTCAATGGTGCCGTCGGAGGTTTCAACCCGGAACCCGCGCTCGTGTTCACGCTTGGTAACGCGCGTCACCTCAACCCGTTCACGCACTGGCGCGTGAATCTGCTGCGCAAACGCTTCGAGATAGTCGGCTACCTGGTCTTTCGTGGCGAACTCATCCGGGCCGACGCTCGTGAACTCGCGGGTTGGGAAGCGGTCGTGCCAGGCCGGCCCGTTGGTGACGAGCGAATCCCACCGCACATTGCGCCAGCAGTGCGCAACCGTGTTTTTTTCAAGAACCAGATGCGCGATACCGGCGTTGGTGAGATGTTCACTCATCGCGAGGCCAGACTGGCCCGCCCCCACCACAACGACTTCGGTGCTTTCGTGCGGCATAGATGATCTCCGTTCTCTCGCTGCCGCACGATTGCACTGGCTTCATTGCACAGCGCGTTGTGTGTGGCGGCAGCTGTCTACGTGCAAGATCAGCCAACCGCAGCACAAATGCATCTAGCAAATAGTTGTTTGCGCACCATTGCATCCAGTTTGGTGATGCACTGGTGCGCTTTCGAGTGAAGTGCTGCCGGAGTTGCCGGGGCTCTGCGGCCGGCTTCGCGACCCGCTCGGCAACGGAATAGTCCGATTTGGCGATGACCGGTCAGCGGTGTGTGCGGTGCTTGGCGAACCTGAGCTCCAGGTTGAGGAACGTTGCCTGACGTTTGCTTGCGCATCGGTACAGGTGCATCTCGGACGCACGGGTGTTGAGTTCCACACGAATCCGCACACCGACGGTGTCGAAGTAGAGCTCAACGGCAAGAACCTGTCTCAACTGGGCGTGGCTGACTGCACCGAATACCTGCGGGCTTGTAACAAGCTCGCACCCGTTGACGACAGTGAAGCTCCCGCTGCGTGGGTTTTTGAAGGCATCGGCCTTACTACCTGGCAACCGTACGCGTTTGAGGATGCACAAGACGACCTCGACCTCGCTACTCAGGCTGGCGAGATCGCCCCAGAAGAGCTGCGGTATTTGCGAGATGAAGTCGCCCGCGCCAACCCTGCGCCAGTCTGCGGATTTTTGTTTCCTGCGATCAGAATTTTGGCTGCAAAAACGTCGTTGAGAGCCGAAAACAGGCCTGAAACTGCGGTTTTGCAGCCAGGAAACAAAACTCCTTCCTGAATTGAGGTCAGGAAACAATTTTCCTTACGCAGGGAGGAGGCAGCCGAGCCAGGCGGAGGCAGCTTAAGCGGGGCGGAGGCGTTTCGCACCTGACAGAGCGCCTTACCCGAACACGGCCCGCCAACGCGATGTACAAAGCGTGCAGCTATGGCCGCACGTACGCCCATCCCTCAAACTGCCGCTGGGCGCACAGCGCGGTGGCAGTGGGTGCGAGCTTGATATCGCTGATCAGGTCATCCTTGGCGATCTCACGCGCACGCACGGCGAGCGCACACAGATAGATGTGCACATTCGAGTTATCGGCGAGGGCGTTTTCAAGCTCACTCGACCCGGCGTATGAGTGGGTCGCGCCGGTCACGCACCCGCCCTGCGCAACGATGTTCACCTGCACATCGTCGCCGAGCACCTTGATGGCGTTGGCACCCGACTGGTACGCACCGAACAACCGCGCCGGATCATCCGAGTTGATGTGGATCACAATGCCGCGAGTGGCGCCTGCTACCGATTCAGTCATATGCACCATCCTACGCCCCGGTTCGCCATCCAGCGCTTGCAAAGCTTGCACGCCTAGGCTGCTGAGCATGTCGAAACCCGTCGCACTTGTCACTGGCGCCAGCAGCGGTATCGGCCGCGCTATTGTGGCCGAGCTCGCCACCACACACGAGATCATCGGGCTGGGGCGAGATACCGAGCGGCTCGCAAACTGCGGCGCCAACACGACACTTTCGGCCGACCTCAGTGATGCCGCGGTGTTTGCCGAGGGCGGGGCCGTCCACGAGCTCGTGTCGCAGCTGCCGCGGCTGGATGCGCTGGTGCACTCGGCCGCGGTGGGCACACCCGGCTGGTTCGCCGACACTGACACCGCCGAGTGGCAGCGCCAGCTGGCCACCAATGTGATCGCACCGGCGGCACTCACGCGCCTGGCGCTGCCGCTGCTGCGCGCATCCAAGGGCACCGTGGTGTTCATCGGGTCGGGAGTTTCGATTCGTCCCGCGCGACAAATGTCGGCGTATGTCGCCACCAAGCACGCACTCAAGGGCTTGGCCGATTCGCTGCGACTCGAGGTAGAACCGGATGCGATTCGGGTGGCGACAATCTTGCCCGGCCAGGTGGACACCCCGATGCAGGTGGAGTTACAGGACGGTATCGGCGGCGACTACACACCCGATCGCTATATTCAGCCGGCGACAGTTGCCACCGCGGTGCGCTTCGCGGTGGCAGCGCCAGCCGAGGTGCAGATCACCGATCTCGCAATCCGTCCGCGCGCAGTCCGCTAGCGACCCACACCTGCGCAGGTTACAAAATGGCGACAATTTTGCTCCGACCAGGCATTCCGACTAACTGCTGAGCGTCACGATGCGCGGCGTAGGCTAATATTCAAATATCGAACTCTGTCGTTTTTAGAGAATCCAAGCTGACCGTTGGTCTGGATGACGAAGTTTGTCTGACTCGTAAGTGCGGCCAGTCTTGAAAGGTAGCTTCATCAAACATGCTCGACCCGGACTCCATCCTCTTTTCAACTCGAGGTCTCGAAAAGCGTCACGGCTCCAAGAATGCACTCATCGACATCAACCTCGACATCGGTCGCGGTGAGATCATCGGCCTGGTGGGGCAAAACGGTGCCGGAAAGTCGACACTGCTCAATGTGATCGGTGGCGCGTACGGCGCCGATGCAGGCACGATGACCCTCGACGGAGATCCCTACAACCCCGACTCACGCGAAGCAGCGCTGGCGGCTGGAGTCAGTTCGATTCCGCAAGACTTCACGGTCGACCCCGACCTCACTGTGGCCGATGAGATTTTCGCCACCTCGTTCCAGGCAACCGCATCCTATGAAGACCGGGTGCAGCTGGCCCAAGAACTGTTGCGTGCCGACGGCATCGACATCGACGCCACCGCGCGGCTCGGCGACCTGGCGCGTGCCGAGCAGGTTTGCGTGCGATTGCTGCGACTCTCGTTCGAAGAGTCGCAGCTGCTGTTGCTTGATGAGATCACCGCGGTTTCGAACGACCTCGAGATCTCGGTGCTGCACACGATCACCAACCGGCTGACGAAACAGGGCCGTTCGGGCATCTACATTTCGCACCGCCTCGATGAGGTTCAGTCGCTCAGCGACCGCATCGTTGTCATGCGTGAGGGACGAATTTTCGCCGAGCTAGAACCGAGCGAATCGGGTGGTGCAGCGGGCATCGCCTACGCCATTTTCATGCGCGAATTCGCGCCCGTCGAACGGCCCCCACAGCTGCAGAACCCGCAGCCACTGCTTCAAATCGAGAACCTTACGGCCGATGGCGTCAAGCCCATCTCGCTGACCGTTCACCGCGGCGAAGTTCTTGGGGTTACCGGCATGCGCCGCTCCGGACACTCAGAACTCGGTGCCGCCATCGGCGGTATCAACGTCGCCACCTCGGGGGTGCTGCGGCTCAACGGACAAGAGCTCAGTATCCAATCACCGCAGGATGCGACGGCAAACGGCATCGCCTATCTGCACGACGAAGACGACGCCCGCGGCATCACCAAGGACGACACCATGGCCAGTGCCACCATGCAGCCCATGGAGGGTGCGTCGTTCGCTGAAGAAGCGCGGCGTTTCCGCGAGGTAGTGGCGACGATGCAGCGCCTCGATATCAGCGCAATCGGGCCGCACGAATCGGTCGGCAACCTCTCGGGTGGTGACCAGCAAAAAGTTGCCCTCGCCAAATGGCTGCAAATCGACGCTGAGGTTGTGGTGCTCAACCACCCAACCCGTGGCGTCGACGCCGCCTCGCGAGAAGTGGTGTACGAGATGATCAATGAAATCACCGCTCGTGGCGGTGGGGTCGTGCTCATCTCGAGCGATATGACCGAGGTGCTCGACCATTCGAACCGGGTAGCGATCATGCGCGACGGCGAGCTCGTAGACATTTATCCGAACACGGGACTTACCGAAGACATGCTGGTTATGATTGCGCTCGGCAGTCAATGGAAATCGGGGACAACCGGTCGCCGCGCGGCAGCACCAAACGACCATAACAGCTAGGCGGCAACGATGGCTGGGTTCTTTAACTGGTTCAAACGCGACGAAGAATCGACCGATCAGGGTTCTGCGCTGCAGCAACCGTCCACGGCATCGGAAGAACTTGGTGGCACGCAGCCAGCCGCGGCAAGCGCTCACGAGCAGGCCAGCGCAACCGAGGAGCAGCCACCCACGCAGCACGACCACGTGACCGAACAGCAGCAACCACCGGCCCCTGAACCGGTCGCTTTGGCGGGTTCGTTCGAAGAAATACCAAACACAGTGCGCGAGCCAGTCACGATCGCGGCGACCAATCCGCGTCCCCGTGACCGCTCGCGTGAGGTCGCTCGACACGTTGGCGAAACATTTGTTGACGAACTCCCCATTGGTGAGTCGGGCCGGCGTCCCGAGCTGCGTGTCCCCGACGGTCACCGCATCGGCAGCGAAGAGAGCGAACCAAGCAGCGCAGACATCGCGTTTGCGGCAGCTTTCGACGATTTGACGGAGTTCGAAGACTCTGTCACACCAAGCTCCGCCTCCGGGCATCCGGACGCGGAATCACCGAGCACCGAAGCAATCGACGGTGCTGGCGCAACAAAAGAAGGGATATCGCCAATGGCACAACTTGACCAGACTGTAAACGAGCTGCTCACCATTGATGGGGCGAGCGGCGCCGCAATCGTCGACATCGACTCGGGCATGGCGCTCGCATTCGGTGGCGCACCGGGCTTCGACCTCAGCGTCGCAGCTGCCGGTAACTCGAACGTGGTTCGCGCAAAGATGAACACCATGCGCGACATCGGTCTCACCGGTCAGATTGAAGACATCATGATCACGTTGAACTCGCAGTACCACCTGATCAACATCCTCGCTTCCGAGGGCACCGCAGGTCTGTTCATCTACCTCGTGCTCGACCGCAGCAAGGCCAACCTGGCACTGGCTCGCCACAAGCTCAAACAGATTGCCAAGCAGGTTTCGGTCTAGTACCGCACTCGATTACCAACTGCCTCGCCCCTCCCAAGGCGAGGCAGTTGCACATTTCCGGGTTCGCAGGCGTTGCGCGTCGCTAGCGACCGATCGGCTTCCCAGCCATCGTGTAGCTGAGATAGCAGCTCTCACTGGTCGTGAGGCTTCCGCGGTATTCGAACTGCAGTTGATCGTTCTTGACCGAAATCAGCACCTGTTGAAAATCGAGGTCGGCCGCCGGGTAGTCACGCTTACAAACCTCGCGCGCGTCGCTCACGACCTTGGGCAGGTTCTCCCAGCGCACATCATCAATGCCGAATTCGGCGCCGTGGAACGGCTCGTTGTAGTCGGAGACGGTCATATCGGTCCACTTCCCAAATTTGCCGGGCAGGAAGGGTTCGTCGCGGCTCAATCGCCAATCCTCAACTTTTTCGAGACGCTCACTTTGCACATAGGCACTGAGATTGTTGTCGTTCAAAAAGATCGCATAGAACTTGTCGCTACCCGACCGGTCGAGAATGTCTTGCGTGCCAGCCCGAGCAATCACCGAAGATTCATACACTGTCGTGCTTAGCTCGCCCCGCTGCACGCGCTCAATCGTGTTGGTAATCGACCCCAGGCACAGCAGCACCATAATCGCGATCCCCGCGATGAGACCAATCCGCAGCGCAGGTCGCAGCAGCGAGCGCAGTTTTGACCGCTCCGGCATTTCGATCGATCGCCAACCGGCCGACCTCATACCCTCAACCCTGGGCCCCCGATAACCGGGCGCATCGCCCTCGATATAGTCACGACGCACCTGCTCCCAGGGCTTCGGCTTGGGGCTGCCTTCGGGAATCACCGATGTATCCAGAACGCGAACTTTGATGACACCGCCGCTGTCAATATTCACTAGCTGTACCTGAATCACCATGCCGCGCTGCCACACCCCGGCGTCAGCGATCGGGTCGAGGTCCTCTTCAAACTGGGCGCGATACGGAGGCATATCGGGTGGGTAGACAGTCGCGGAAATCCGGTAGGTGTTCTTGCCGTTATCGTCGCTGGTGATGCGTTTCAAACCGGTGACAACCGCCGGTGCCATGCGCCGCTGTTGTCTAATGAAGAAATATCGCTTCCGACTTGCAGTGCTCTCGAATATTCCGACTATCAAAACGAACACTGCTACTCCGACGAAGCAGACTATGGCGCCCAGGCCCACGAGATGCCACTGGCCTTCTGCGACTGCAATCAGCGCATAGGTGAGCATGGCCCCAACAAAAGCAGCTTGCACCAGCCCGAATATCACGGCAAACATATTTTTACCTTTATCAGTTGCGTGTGAACCCCCAGTTATTTACAACCGGGTCATTTTTTCCGTTTGTTTGGCTCGGCCACCGCGGGCATAGCTCACTGCCGCTGCCCACACGAGCGGAGTGTCGGCGATCGACCCGGATGCTTCCCAGGCTCGCAGCCGCTCGCGCTGCCAGTCGGCAAGTGCCAGCACCGGCTCATCAAATTCGTGTGCGGTATCAACTGCCAACACCAATTCGCGAAGCGGCTGCCGGTCGGCGGCCGTCTCGCCAAAGAATGCGATTGCGGCGTCGGTTGGCAGCCGCCACGAAGTAGCAGTGACGAGCTCAGCACCGCAGTTCAGTGCCGCGAGCGTGAGCCCCATCGGCTCGAGGTCGCGTAGTTCATTGGCCGAGCCGCAGGCGATGAGCGCGCAGCGGGGCGGCAGCTGCCACCCATCGCGCACCAGCTCCGCCGCGGTTACCGGCACATGTGGGGCGGCACCGGCGAGGTGCAGTGCCGCGCTGGCACCCGCATCCGCGGTTTCACCGCTGGTGGCGTGACCGACATACAAAAACCGGGCCGCATCCGCCAATTGTTCGCGCAGCCAGGCGCGATCAAGATCGCGTCGCCGCGCGAGGCCCAAATAGTTTTCAGCTTCGGGGCGCAGCAGCGCGCCGTGACGCAGCAGCTGCGCCAGGGGATCGTTTTCTGCAGGACGCCCGAGCACCGATCCGAGCGCCGAAGTTGGTGCGGCACCGGGCACTCGCGGATCGATCACCGCGACCACGGTCTTGCCCCGGTGATTCGGGGTCCGCGCCGAGACCGTGAGCGCGGCCGGCGGTGCAAATTCGAGATTGACAAGTGAAATCAGTGGCTCAAGTTCGGGCCCGATGCGCACGAGCGCCCACGGCACTCGCGCCGCGGTGGGCGAGGGCTGGATGCGTAGCCGCGGTCGCGAGCCGCGGTCGCGTTCGGCACGCAGTTGCTCAACCATTTCGGCGGCAAACAGTGCTTGCCCGAGCGCCTGGCCGAGCTGTAGCGAGCCGTCTGGGGTTGCCAGCAAGCTCTCGGTCAGTGCTCGTTTCAGCGCTGCATCCCCGTCTTCATCCCCGTGCGGTTCGGGCAAAAAATGCGCGAGCGCCTGCCGCAAACCTGCAACGAACTCGGGCTTGAGCCTTCCGGCTTCGACTTCACCGGGGGTGTCTTGCCAACGCCACGACCAATACAGGTTGTCGGTCTCGGTGAACTTCACCAAGAGTGTCCGTGACATTGCCAGTCCTTTCTCGTCACTATGTCTGGTTGCACGCCGTTCTCGTGGCAATGTGGCGCGGGGCCGAAGGCTTACCTTGACCCCGCACCACCCCGTTCCATGAAGTGTCGCGCAACTCGCCGCCTACGGGCAGGTGACGCTGAACTCGAAGTCGGCTTCCTCCATCGAGGTCGGGTTGTTGAGGTCGCTGATGATGCCGGTGCCCGTGATGGTGTAGGTCTTGCCATCAACCTTGACATCAGCCGAGCCCATGCCGGCACCCTCGGCGTAGGCGACGGCGCGACCATCCGCGTCAACAACAGCCACCGACACGACAGTGGGGTTGTCAGTGCCGCTGAGCACCGCGCCGAAGCCGGCTGCATCCGCTGCTGAAGCGCTCTGTGAAGCCACACCCAGAGCGTACTGGCCGCCCTGCTCCTGGCAGGCCACGATCGGGTCGTCAAGAGTGATGTCGGTGCCCGACACCTTGAGCGTGAACGAGCCTCCCATGGCGCCGCTACCGCTCACGTCGGCACCCTCGTCCGAGGCACCGTTATCGGTGCCCGCCTCGTTAACTGCCTCTGTTTCTCCGACACTGTTTTCGGTCTCTGCCTCACCCGTCGCTGCACAACCGGTGAGGGCGGTGATGCCGAGGAGTGCAACTGCTGCGAGCGAGAAGGTGGTCTTACGGATCATTTTGGTTTCCCTTTCCTTGTGCAGAACCCCCGTTGAGTTCTGTTGCACTCAAGGTATTTCGGCCAATTCCCTACCGATCACGAGTTTCGCGGCAAAAAGTTCTAAAAATCTTCGGCCGCCGCCTGGCGCTCGGCCGCAAGCGAGAGCGCATCATCATCCATAAGCCGCGACCGTGCGTAAGCACGCACGCGATCACGCACCGCCGCATCCTCATCACCGTCACCCGCGGCGCCCACCCGGATGCGCAGCGCATCCCAGTTCTGCGACCAGACTTCCGCGGCACTCAGCGGTAGCGGCAGATCGGCCGCACCGCCCGCATCCAGTGACTCACTGACCTTCGAGTCGGGTTTGTCGAGCAGTGTCGCGGCCACCGCAATACTGCTCGCATCGGCGCCCGGCAGCAGATCTACCAGCACGTGCAGCACGGGATCGGGGCGCGCATCCACCGACCAGTGGATTGCGTTCTCGCTCGCTTCAAAAATACGTGCCGGCACGCGCTGCCACTCCAGCGGCGCAGTGCCGCTCGCGAGCGCATCCGCCGCGGTTGTTTGCGTGCCCGAAGCCGCGAGCGCGTAGTCGGCCCGCCGCGCGAGCTCGGGCACCTCAGCCGGCAGTTCCCACTCGAAAACTGCAAAAAGTCGCTCGCCGAGGCCGCGCACGGCCGGGTCTTCGGCGGCGAGCAGCGCGGCATAGTCATCCCGAGAGTGGGCCGCTCGCACAATTTCGAGCTCGCCATCGAGAGTGTCACCGGCCAACTCATCGAGGCTCGCAATCAGGGTGACGATTTCGGCCGCCAGCACGGTGTCATCCAGCGCCGGGATGCCCTCGCGCTCACTTGCCGGCCACCACGCGCGCGCCCACAGTGCTCGGCCAAGGCATTGCAATTGCACGAGCCGGTCATGAGCGGGCGTGACCTCGATCTGCGCCGCGCCCTCGAGGAGTGCCAGATGCGCATCCTGCCCAAAAACCTGCCAGAACCAATCGACTTCATCGGCATCTCGCAGCGTAATCACCGGCAGCGCACTCGGTGGCGCCGTCAGTGACCACTCCAGTAGCGCTCCGGGTAGCTCCACGCCGAGCCGCTCTGCACGGCCGCCGAGTGGCGCGTCGGCCGGGTTAATGAGCTGCTCGAGGCCGTCAAAATCACGCCGCAATAGTTGCATCGTTCCGCTCCTCGTCGTCATCCCAGCCGCCAAATTGTTCGAGCGCTCGGCGCATCCGCTGCCGCTGATCGTGCAGGGTCGACCGCACGACACCCGCCAAAAGTTCAAACGCTTCAGCCTCGACATCGAGGCCGAGGCCGAGTACATCACGGCCGTGCAGCCGCGTCCACAATCGCCGCAAATAGTGCCGCGAAAAATCGCGCAGGTCGGCAACCACCGGCTCTTGTTCGGGATGCACGGCATGCCCGGCGTGTAGGGCGCGGCGCAAATAGAGCACATACGCCTCATTGCGAGCGCGGGAAATGACCGGATGCAGAGCCCGCGGCGCTCCGGGATGCGTCGCGGCAGCAAGCGGATGCACCCAGCCGGCCACCAGCATCCCGGCAACAAATGCGGCCGCCAGGTCGGCATCGCGCATCCCAAAGGCCTGGCAGCTGCGCGCAATTTCGTCATCGAGCAATTCGATATCGGCAGCAAATCCTGCTCCTTGTAGACGGCGGATGGCGGCGCGCGTGCGCACCTCAATCGGCCGGTCGAGGGCGCCGTGCCGGTCTGGTGCAATGGTCTGGTCTGGTGCAGTGGTCTCTGTGCGAGCGTCCGCGAGCGCGGGTGCGGTCAGTGGCAGGGTCTGCGCCAGCGCATCCGGTGTGATGTCACTCTCGGCTGCCCGGGCGAAGTATTCCGCCGCATCGCGCTGCACCCGCAGCGCTTCCCCCAGCGCAGTGGCGTGGCCATCGCGCAGCAGTGCCCAGCCGCGGCGCGCATCACGGCCGCGATTGCGGTCGCTGAGAGCATCCCGCGCAGCGCCGGCAAGTACGGCGATCTCGTCGGTGGTCAGTGGCACCGATCGGCCCACTGCCGCATCCCACTGCTGCTGCAGCTCGGCGGTCAGATCAGCAAGAGTTTCGGGATCGTTGAAGGCCGCGCGCAGCTGTTCGGCATCGCCACCGATCGCGTGCACCTCCGAGAGCATCTCGCGACAGTGTTCGATAGCGTCATCCCCGGGAGCGCCGAGGGTGGTGGCCAGCTCATAGGCGCGCGGGAAATAGAGCTCCTGAGCATTGCCGGCGGTGATGCCGAGCGCGCGACGCTGTGCGCGCAGCAGGTCGTACCACCTCGACGCCACCTCGAGTCGCGGTTGCGCGGCGGCAAGCAACTCTTTCAACCTTGGCAGCTGTTCGGCGTCGATCACCGCGGCGCCAATTTCAGTGTTGATGCGCGGCTGCAACACCAGCGGGTCGAGCAGACACTTCAGCGCTCGCGCGAGCACCCGCCCCTCACGATTCGTGAACGCCGGGGCGTTGATATCAAGCTCGCGCCAGGCCAGGTTGATCGCCACGCTGCGGGCGCACCGGTCCATTCGTGTTCGCCTCCATATTTGTGCGGCTTCGCCACTGGCCCAATATCTTAAGCCAGCTAGATTTCGCTTCGCTCTGCCACACTGGCAGGCATGCTCGAATTTGATGCCGCCGCCATCCGGGTGCGCGACACGCTGCTGATCGCATCCCAAAAGCTGTTCGCGGGCGATCCCGGTTGGCGAGCGCACTTCGACGAGGCAACCAGCGCCGCGCAGCAGTGCACCGACACGGTTTCGCGCAATGACGCGGCGATCCGCATCCACCAGTTCAGCCAGGGGCTCGCCCTCAACGCGGGCAACACCGATGCCGCACTCGAACACCTGAACGAGGTGCTGCCGCTGCTCGATCAGCAGCTCGAACTCGGCGATAACCCGGCCCGCAACAACGACCACCGCTGGGGTGTGTACATCGCCCGCTGCACTGTTTACCAGCGCCGCAGCGATCTCGACCGGGCCGCCGCCGACGCCCAGCGAGCGATGGATCTCGCACCCAACACGCTCTCGCCAAACGACCATGTCGCTGCCAGCTACATGTCGCTGGGGGCGGTCGAGATCATGCGCGGCAACTATGCCGCAGCGGTACAGCACTATCAGCAGGCCGTGGATGCCAGCCGCGAGATGCCAGACCTGCTGCCCGACACCGTGCTGGGACTTGCCCAAGCACAAGCGCAGCTGGGGCTCCTCGACGAATCCACCGCATCCCTCGCCCGACTCGAAGCCCTGCTGGTGGGCAAGCCAGAAAATATTGATCTGCGCGCACAATTGCTGCAATTGCGCAGCTACATCGAGCTCGCGCGCAACAAGCGCGACCGCACACCCGACGGGTTCAGCGCCAAAACGCGGGCCGGCACTGAAGCCCACCGGCAATACTCCGAACATATCGTCCGACACGGCGAACATCTCGACTACGCGCACCTCACCGCAGCCGCCAGTGTGCGCGCCATCGCCCACCACTCCGAAGCCGACTATCACACCGCGACGCGCGAAGCCGAAATGGCGCTGGCGCACGCTCGCAGCATCCACGATGCCAGCGGCGAAATGTTCGCGCTGATGCAGCTCGCCACGATCCAGCAAGACCTGGCGCTGTCGACTGGCGAACAACATCATCACAACACCTCCCTGAGCTATCTCGAACAGGCTCACGAACTCGCGGCGCGCATCCGCCAGCCGCTCATCATGGCCGGTAACGACACCGAATACGCGCGCTATATCAGCCAGTGGTACGGAACCGACAACTATTACGCGCTGCCCCTGCTCGAGGCAGCAATGCATCGTGCCAGCCGTGCCGCCGTGTACTTCCACATCCGCATGTTTGACGGTTCACTGGCCGCCGAGCGCCGCAGCTACGCCGCGCAATATGCCAGCGATGCGTTCGAGGTTGCCGCGCAACTCGCATTCGGCACCGGCAATAAGCGCATCGTGGCCGAGCTGATCGAACTGCGCGCCAGCGGTGCCGTATTCAGTAGCGAAACGGCCGCTCATTCGACGGAACTGCTGGCCACGACGTCCCCGCCGTTGCTGTTTGCGCCGGGTGAGGTCGTGCTTGCATCCGCCTTCGCCGATGCGAACACGACCTATGGGCTACCAATTGACGAACGTGAGCCGATACCGACCTGGTAGGTGCCGCCGAGCTCGGCCGAGTTCTCGACCACCGGCTTGCCGGGCGCCCAATCGAGGTCGTCATTAACTGCATCCACTGGTAACGGATGCTGGCGGGCTGTAGCTCACCTGAATCGCCCGCCACCGGAGCCCGTTACGGGCAAACGGCCCGGCATCGTTGATGCGGTTCATCTCGGCCGCGTGCGAGATATTCCGGTGAGCGTTGTGGTTTTTCGGTACGCTTTTTCGCCGACAAAGGCCCATAGTTGCTCCTGACGCGTGATGGTGTGGTGGCGGGCAAATATGCCAGGTTTCAAGGATGCTAAAGCAGCAACGCGTACCTGTGATTGGTAGTAGTCAAAGCGGATTACCCTGCCTGGTGAACGGGCACGAATTCCTAACCGCGCATCATGGAATTGGGAGAATAAATGACCTGGCTTTGGATTGCGCTCGGCGCGCTCTCGATCGGTATCGGCATCATATTTGCTATTGGGTTCTTGCGGTTGCGCAGCTGGGAACCGGTTATTGGCGAGGTCATTTCAAACCTCAAAGACACCACCGGCGACGGCTCTATCCTCTGGCGACCGGTGTTCGAGCTCACCGACAATTCGGGTCGAACGCAGACGGCAACCGCGAATTTCTCGAGATCGCATCCCTACCAAATTGGTGAATCGGTGCCGCTGCTCGCCGACCCCGATGATTATTCAAGGCTCTCAACCGCCAACATCAAAGTTTTTTTGATCGGGGCAGGCGTGTTTATTGCCGTCGGTGCCGTGATGCTGGTGATCGCTGCCCTCGGCTGGTAACGGTCGGTTCGAGATGCTGATCGGGATGCTCGACGCCAGCCCCGCTATTGGCAGCAGCATTCAGCTGCACTACCGAGTTGCTGACAACTCCGATTGTTACGGTGCTCTCACCCCGCCATTAATCAAACCCGAGGAGTGACGATGACCGAACTGCTTGCTGGCCGCACCGCCCTGGTGACCGGAGGAACCACCGGAATCGGCCGAGGAATTTCTGAAGTGCTCGCATCCCACGGCGCCAAAGTTGCCGTGACCGGACTTACCGAAGAAGAGTGCGCCGAAGCGCGCGCCGCAGGTTTTGAGGCCTACGTGCTGGATGTGCGCGACCGCGACGCCTGCGTGCGCGTGGTTGACGAGGTGGTCACCAAATTTGGTGGCCTTTCGGTGCTCGCCGCCAACGCCGGGGTGTACCCGCAGACTCGGCTCGCTGAGCTAGACGATGACGAGATCGACTTCATCTTCGATGTGAACGTCAAGGGCACAATCCACGTGGTGCAGGCGGCAACCGCGGCGCTACGCGACTCGGGCCGTGGCCGCGTAGTGGTGACCTCGTCGATCACCGGTAATTTCACCGGCTACCCGGGGTGGGCGCACTACGGTGCCACGAAGGCGGCGCAGATGGGATTCATCCGCTCGGCCGCGATGGAGCTCGCCGGCGACAAAATCACGATCAACGCGGTGCTGCCCGGCAATATCGTGACACCCGGTTTGCAGGCGCTCGGTGACGACTACCTCGCCGAAATGGCGAAAGCAGTGCCGCTGGGGATGCTCGGCGAGCCGAAAGACATCGGTGAGGCGGTGGCCTTCCTCGCCTCCGATGGTGCCCGCTATGTGACCGGGCAGTCGATTGTGGTGGATGGTGGCCAGATCCTCCCCGAAGGGCCCGACGCGCTGGAAGCGATGTAGCCGCACGCCTCCCGCGGCGCCCGCGTGCATCCCACCGCGCTTCCCGCGCCTCCCAACCACGCCTCCCGCGCCTCCCGCGCCTCCCGGCAAGTGACCCTGTTACTGCCAAATGACCCTGCTATAGGAGGGTCACCCAGCAATAACAGGGTCACTTGCTGGTCGCAGGGCGCTGGACGCGGGCGCGAGGCACGGGCGCAGGCGCAGAAAGCGGGCGAGCTGGGGGCTGCAGGTGCAAATGCAGACGTATCCCAGGATCCGCACCCCGCTCGGCTCCCTCGCCTCGCCCGCTCAACAAATGACCCTGCAATTGCCTAATGACCCTGCTACCGGAGGGTCACTTGCCTGCTAACAGGGTCATTTGCTGATGATGCAGAGTGCATGAGGTGGGATGCGGGAGGCGACGAGCTGGACGCGGGCGCAGAAGCAGCGTAGCAACCCTGATCCCGGCGCAAACGCAAGCCCAACCCCACCACCCGGCACCCCACCCCGGTCACCAAATGACCCTGTTACTGCCAAATGGCCCTGCTATAGGAGGGTCATTCAGCAATAACAGGGTCACTTGCTGCGGAGTTGAACACTGGAAAACGTAAACTGCCCCGGCACCTGATGATGGTGCCGGGGCATCGGATGCGCGCCCGAAGGGACTCGAACCCCTAACCTTCTGATCCGTAGTCAGATGCTCTATCCATTGAGCTACGGGCGCAGTTAAAATCTCCCGCCATGCGGGCGACTTAGCTAAATTAGCACAGACTTTGACGCGGAAGCAAGCCACAGACAGCGGAGTAGATTAGACCCCGTGAGTGACACGATCCCCGGCTTTTCTGAGACAGGTACGACCTGGTTGGGACACCGTCGCGGCTCGCGACACTATCTGCGCATCCAGTTGGCGATGCTGCTAGCCGGTATCGCCACCTTCGCGCAGCTCTATGCCCCCCAGGCGGTGCTGCCGCAGATCGCGCAGGCGTTCGAGGTTTCACTCGCCGAATCATCACTGATGGTTTCAATGGGCACCGGCGGGCTCGCCCTCGCAACGGTGCCCTGGTCGCTGGTCGCCGACCGCATCGGCCGTAAACGCACCATCACCATCGCCGTGACCGCGGCCACTGTGCTCGGCATCATCGTGACCCTCATGCCCACCTTCGAGCTGGCGCTCGCGGCGCGATTGCTCGAGGGATTCGCGCTCGGCGGCGTACCCGCAGTGGCGATGGCCTACATCAACGAAGAAATTCACCAGTTGGATGCGGCCGCCGCGGTTGGTACATTCATTGCCGGCAACACGGTTGGTGGCCTCTCGGGTCGCATTATTTCGGGGCCGGTCGGTGATTTCACTGGATCGTGGCAAGCGGGCTTCCTCGCAATCTCGGTAATGTCGGTGCTCACCGCCACACTGTTTGTGATCCTGGCACCATCACCGCACGGGTTCCAACCAATCGGGGCGCAGGGCGTGACGATCAGACAGTCGATCGTTGGCACGCTGCGCAACTCGGCACGCCACCTCACCGATCCCGTGCTGCTGGCGCTCTACCTGCAGCCATTCATGATGATGGGTGGTTTCGTTGCGCTCTATAACTACCTCGGTTCGCACCTCACCGCGCCACCCTATCTGCTGCCGGTTTGGGTGTCGTCGTTTGTGTTTCTGGCCTATCTGGCGGGGACGTTCTCGTCGCCCATCGCCGGCCGATTGGCGGGCAAATACGGCCGCAAGATCGTGATGCTCATCAGTGACGCCATCGCCATGGCCGCGCTCCTGCTGCTGCTCGTGCCGTCGCTTGCTGTTTCGATCGGCGCGCTGATCGTGTTTACCGCCGCATTCTTTGGCGCGCACTCCACCGCATCCGGATGGGCCGGTGCGCATCCCAAAATTGGCCGGGCACAGTCGACCGCGCTGTATAACTTCAGCTACTACATTGGCTCGAGTGTGTTCGGCTTTGTGGGCGGCCTGTTCTACCAGTCGCTCGGATGGCCGGCGCTGATTGGGATGATCGTGACAATTTTCGTGATTGCTACGACGGTGGCTGTGATCGTGCTGCCGCGCAAGAAGCTGCCGCCCCACGCATCACGGCAGGCCTAATCACGGTTCATCTGGCCCGTCCTATAATCGCCGCATGCCTGATTTGCCACCGGTTGAGCAGCTTCGCCGCGGCGAGTATGCCTTCCCGGGTCGGCTGCGTGACCGGCTCGTGTCGGCGATTCTGGATGGCACCAAGACATCCACCGCATGTCTGCTGGCCGAGTACGAGCCGGGTGAAAACCCCCTGGCAGAGTTCGGCACGTTTGAAGCGGTAGTCGATTCGCACGACCGAGTGGTATGCATCACGCAGACAACAAGCGTGTGCGTGATGCCACTTGCCGATGTGAGTGATGCGCATGCCATTGCTGAGGGCGAGGGCTATCGCGACGCTGCCGAGTGGCGAGACGGCCACGAGCGTTTCTGGACATCACCCGAATATGTTGCAGAGGTGGGTGAGGTGGCGCTCACTGATAACACGCCCGTCGTGTGTTTCACATTCGAGGTGGTCAAGCGTTTTGAGCCGCATTAGGTGTGGTGCCTCGTTTTGTTCACCAAATGACCCTGTTATTGCCAAATGACCCTCCTATAACAGGGTCAATCAGCAGTTACAGGGTCATTTGGCGATAGTTGGGGATCGGCGGGCGGTCAGGGCGGCGTCGACGGCGGTCAGGGCGGCGCCGAGCGCTTCTGACCCTCATCGCGTGCACAAGTGACCCTGTTACTGCCAAATGGCCCTGCTATAACAGGGTCACTTAGCAATTACAGGGTCACTTGGCGATAAAGGGGCTGCGCGGGGAGGGGATGCGGCTACCGCCGCGCGGATTGTGCTCATTTTGTGTTCACGTGCCCATTCTGTGCACCAAGTGACCCTGTTAGTGCCAAATGACCCTCCTATAACAGGGTCATTTGGCAGTTGCAGGGTCATTTGGGGGTAAGAAGGGAAACAAGTAACCCCCGACTTCCGCATGATCGCAACGAAGTCGGGGGCTTGAGTCTGGCGGACACGGTGGGATTCGAACCCACGGTCCCACTAACGCGGGACTCCACCTTAGCAGGGTGGCCGATTCGGCCGCTCTCGCACGTGTCCAGACCTGCCTAGTGTACACGCTCCCCGCGGTCATTGGGCAGCCGGCGGGTCAGCGGCACACTCGCCCACCCGACGGGCGCGAGCACAGGCCGCACTGCTAGAAGAACGAGTCGGAGTTTGAGCAGCGCACGTCATCGGCGGTCTGCCCGGTCAGTGTCGGTGCCGGGGCGGGCGTGGTCTCTTCGCCGCCAGTAGCCGGGTCTTCGCTGTCGGTCGCCGGATCTTCGGGTTCGGTGACCACTTCGTCGGTGTCGGTGGTGTCATCGCTCGTACCGTCAGGTTCAGCGGACGGCGCGGTGCCAGCCGGTGCGACCAGCGGTGACTGGTCGTTACGCAGCAGTTTCCAGAGCGCTTCGCTCGCGTACTCGTCGGGCACCACCCGGTTGGGGTCATAGTCGGGGGTGACCACGGGTAGCTGCACGAAGCTGATCTGGTCGAGCGGCACCTCCGAGAGCGCGAATGCGATCTGCACCATCACGTCAACATTGTTCAGGTTGCTCGACAGCACCATGTTTTGAGTTGCCGCGCGCGCGATTCCGTAAAGCTTTGTTGGGTCGGTGAGGGTGTCGCCGCTTTTGAGCGTTCGCATCAGTGCCGAAAGAAACACCTGCTGGTTTGAGATGCGCGATAGGTCGCTGCCGTCGCCCACGCCATGACGGGTGCGCAAAAACGCCAGCGCATCCGCACCCTGGAGCGTGTGATAGCCGGCATCCAGCTGGAGCCCAATGTAGGGGTCATCAATCGGCTGCTCAACGCACACTTCGACGCCACCCACCGCGTTCGACATCTCGATGACGCCGCGGAACTTCACCATCGCCGCAAACTGGATGTCGAGCCCGCTCATGTCTTCGACGGCAGTAATGACGCAGTTCATTCCCCCGGCGCCCAGCAGCGAGTTGAACTGCACCCCGTATTGTTCGGGAATCTCTTCGCCCTGATCGCTCACGCAGGCGGGGGTGTCGACGAGCGTGTCACGCGGGATAGAAACGACGGTGGCATGTTTGTGATCTGCCGACAGGTGCAGCAGCATCGTGACGTCATTGAGCACGCCTTCGGCGTCTTCAGAACCCTCGCCGAACTCGGCACCCTGGCCAGTGCGGTCGTCGCTGCCGACGAGCAGGATGTTCACGCCGCCTTTGATCGCCGAGAGGTCGTTACCGTGATCGCCTTCCTGGCCAGCAGCTAGCTCGAAGGTCTCGACACCCGATCTCAGGTTGACATAGACAATCGCACCAAACATCAGCACCGAAACCAACACGGTGCCCAACAGCATCGCGACTCCCTTTGACAGCGAACCCACGGCAGTGGTCTGCCGCAGTCGCCCGTGTCGGGCCATCGTCGCAGCGCGGCGGGCGCGGCGGGGCGCTATTGCACGATCGAAATCTGATTCCACTCGGCGGCGCTTCCCTCGATGCGATTGTTATTGGCCTGTGCGGAGGGCGTGGGATTCGAACCCACGGGACATTGCTGCCCACTGGTTTTCAAGACCAGCTCCATCGGCCGCTCGGACAGCCCTCCAATCGGCTCACACTCGTTCGCGCGAGTCGATTCGTTCATATTACTCGAGGTTTCGTGACAAAACCGAGATCTTGCAAGAATTAGCAGTTCAGCTTTGCAGGCTCGGGATGCTTGCGAGCTTCTTTGCGAGCCCGTCATGGTCGAAGTCGGCGGCGATTTCGTTGCCGGCGTCGATCACTTCCTGCGGCGCTTCACCCATCACAATGGCGCGGCCGCCGCCCGCTTTCGCCCAGGCGAGCATCTCAATATCGTTGCGACCGTCACCGGCCACAAACACATCTTCGCGCGGGATGTCGAGCGTGTGCCGCACACGCTCAAGCGCCACCCCCTTGTTGACCCCGAACGGGGCAATATCGAGCCAGGCGGTCCAGCCCACCGAGTAGCTCACCGAGTGCAGGCCCACCTGTTCTACCTGGGCGAGAAACTCTTCGGTGGTCTGGTCAAGCGACACGACGACCATACGGGTGACCTGCTGGTGCAGCAGTTCGTCAAACTCCACCTGCTTGCCCTGCGCCTCGAACGATCCGGCGGGAAAGGTGCCCGCGTAGCGAAACACACCGTCAGGCCCTTCCACCGCGTAGTTCGCGCGCGAGAGCACCGAACGCAGCGAGAGTAGCGTCTCGGTGGGGTCGAAGGTTTCGACCCATTCTGCCGGGTAGTTTCCGGATGCATCCCGTTTGAGGGTCATCGCGCCGTTCGCCGACACGATGTAGTCGGGGGCGATGCCCAGTCGTTTTGCCACGGGCAGAGTGTCGGATGGCGAGCGGCCGGTGGCGAGCATCACCTCGTGGCCTGAGTCGCGCAGGCGCGCCACTTCGCGGTGGGTTTCGTCGGGAATCCGACCCGACGAATCAAGAATCGTGCCGTCAATATCGAGGGCAACCAGCATTCGCCTGGTCGTCATCGCACTACCCTTCCGGCTCGATTACTTCCAGACCACCCAGGTAGGGCCGCAGTGCTTCGGGCACCGCAACCGAACCGTCGGCACGCTGATGTGTTTCGAGTAGCGCCACCAGCCAGCGCGTGGTGGCGAGCGTGCCGTTCAGCGTGGCTACTGGCTGGGTGCGACCGTTTTCGCTGCGGTAGCGGGTGTTGAGGCGGCGTGCCTGGAACGTCGTGCAGTTCGAGGTCGAGGTGAGTTCGCGGAAGGTTTGTTGTGTTGGTACCCACGCTTCAACGTCGTATTTGCGAGCCGCCGACGAGCCCAGATCTCCTGCCGCGGTGTCGATCACGCGGTAGTGCAGCCCGAGCGCGTTCATCATCCACTCCTGCCAGCCCAGCAACCGCTCGTGTTCGGCCTGCGCAATTTCGGGGTGGGCGTAAACAAACATTTCGAGCTTGTTGAACTGGTGCACCCGAATGATGCCGCGGGTATCTTTACCGGCCGAACCGGCTTCGGAGCGGTAGCAGGTCGACCAGCCCACATAGCGCAGCGGTTCGGTCACATCGATGATCTCGTCGGCGTGATAGCCCGCGAGCGCCACCTCGCTGGTGCCGGTGAGGTAGAGGTTTTGGCGCTCGAGCAGGTACACCTCGTCGGCGTGCTCGCCGAGGAAACCGGTGCCCTGCATAATTTCGGGCTTCACGAGGGTGGGCGGGGTGAGCATCACAAAGCCTTCTTCGAGTGCTTTGTTGAGCCCGAGTTGCATGATGGCAAGTTCGAGTCGCGCCCCGATGCCGCGTAGGAAATGGAATCGCGACCCTGACACTTTGGCGCCGCGCGCCATGTCGATGCCGCCGATGAGCTCACCGATTTCGAGGTGGTCGCGCGGCGCGAAATCGAAGCTGGGGCGCTCACCAACGGTTTTGAGCACGGTGAAGTTTTCTTCGCCGCCTGCCGGCACCCCGTCGGCAACGAGGTTTTCGATGCGGGCGGCTGCGTCGGTGAATTCGGCCTCGGCAGTTGCGACTTCGGCCTGTGCCTGTTTGACCTGTTCAGAAAGTTCTTTTACCTCGGCAAGCAGGGCGGGGCGGTCTTCTTTGGCGGCTTTGCCGATGGTTTTCGAGCGCGCGTTCTGTTCGGCACGCAGCGTTTCGAAGTTTCGAATCGCTTCGCGTCGGCGAGTATCGGCGGCCAGGGCGGCGTCTACCGTCGCTTCGTCGTTGCCTCGCGCGCGCTGGGATGCACGCACAATTTCGGGCTGGTCACGCAGAATCTGAACATCGATCACCTGGCCATCGTACTTGGCGCGTAGAATCGCCGCGTGAATGGGATCATTGAACCCGACACCGGGAGGCACGGTGCGCGCCGCGATTGTTTTCAACCCCACCAAAATCGACGAGTCGGAACTGGCCGCTGCGCTGCGGCCGTGCGAAATTGCGAACGGCTACGAGCCTTCAAAGATCCTTCCCACCCGGCCCGACTATTCGGCAACCGAGGCCGCCGCCGACGCGATTGCGGCCGGTGTCGATCTCGTCATTGCCTGTGGTGGCGACGGTACGGTGCGGGAGGCTGCCGCCGCACTTGCTGATACAGCGTCGTCGGTGATGCTGGGTATTGTTCCGCTTGGCACCGGCAACCTGCTGGCGCGCAACGTCGGTATTGATCCGCGGCAACCACTGCGCACGCATTTCGAGCATGCGTTCGGTGGCAACACCCGCCCGCTTGATGCCTGCGAGCTCTCCGCGACGCTCGATGACGGTGAGACGGTTCGAGAGTGGTTCTTGGTGATGGCGGGCATGGGCATCGATGCCGGCATGATTCGCTTCACTGATGAAGACAAAAAGCAGCGCCTCGGATGGATTGCCTATATTGGCGGTATCGCCCGCACGCTGCGGCGGCAATCGATGTTCACGGCGCGCTATCGCATCGATTCGACCCCGACCTATGGCGTGCGCGCCGCCTCGATGCTGCTGCTCAATTGTGGTCAGCTGCAGGGCGGGTTCACACTCGCACCCGACGCCAGCTTCGATGACGGCATGCTCGATGTGGTGATCGCGCGCCCGCGCGGCTTGATGGGCTGGTTTGAGCTGCTGGGTCAGGGGATGCTGCGGAGTATCTCGGCGGTCGTGCCGCCGCTGCGCGATTTACTGTTGGAATCGGATGCCGAAAAGCAGGTTGCCCGGCGCAATAGCGGCAACCGGGCGATCACCACCGCGCAGGGCGGGGCCGTGTCGTTCGCTGTCGACTCGGCTGCCGAAGCGTTCCAGCTGGATGGTGACCTGATCGGTAGCGTGCGTGCCGGTTCGGTGGTGGTGCATCACGCAGCGTTGAACGTGCGTGTTCCTGCCCTGAATGCGTAGCTGACGTTCAGCGGCTTGGCTGCGGAATGAGCGGTGCCATTAGCGGTCGAGCGCTGCCACCCATTTTTCGGCTTCGGTGAAGTTTTCGTCGGCGTAGGCCTGGTTTACTTCCACGCGCGAGGCCACGGCCCGGGGGTACGATCCGAGGAAGATTACACGCGGGCTGAATCGGCGCAGCCCCAAAAGCGCCTCGTGCACGCGCGCATCGTGCAGGTGTCCGTCGAGGTCGATCACAAAGCGGTAGCGACCCGGTTGTTCTGGGAGTGGTCGCGAGGTGATCATTGAGAGGTTGATCCCGCGGGTGGCGAACTGCTCGAGCATCGACATCAGCCCGCCGGGGCGTTCTTCGGGAAGCTCGACGATCAGGCTGGTTTTGTCGTTGCCGGTGCGGGCGGGCACATCGGTGCGGGTGGTGACCAGCACGAAGCGGGTGAAGGCGTTGTGGTTGTCTTGGATATCACCGTGGAGCAGTTCAACATCGACGTGATCTTGAATTGTCATCGGGGTGATGGCGGCGTCGATACGGTTGGTTTCGTCGAGCAGGTCGTGTGCGCTTGCCACATTCGATACGGCGATGATGTGTTCGTGGCCGGGTGCGTTGCGTTGCAGCCAGCGGCGACACTGACCGTAGGCAACCGGATGCGCGGCAATCCGGCGGATCTGCCCGGGTGCGGCCCCCTGTCGCACGGCCAGGCCAAAGCGGATGGGCACCACATACTCGCCCGAGATGCGCAGCCCCGGCATCGTGGCTAGCGCATCCTGCGAGGCAGTCACCCCGCCCTCGATTGAGTTTTCGAGAGCGATCATCGCCGCCACCGACCGTTTGGTGCGCACGTCTTCAAGCGCTTCAAGCACATTGGTTACCGGTTTCCAGTGTTTCCCTACCGCGTCGGGGGCGAGTTTGAGGGCGGCTTCGGTGAAGGTGCCGGCGGGGCCGAGGAACGAGATCGTCTCCATACCTCCAGCCTAGAGCGAGCTGCAACAGCTGTGCTCGGCTACCCTCTCGGCTTTTGCGTAAGGCGAAGTTCACCCACAACTGTTTGGATAGAACTATGCATGAGCGAGCTGGCACAGTTGCCCTTCCGGAAGATCTCATCGACGTTGACGTGTTGGTCGGCGCCTTCTATCGCAACGTTCCCGATGTGAACGAGCCGACGCAGCGAGTTGCTTTTGGCACCTCGGGTCACCGCGGTTCGAGCCTGAAGTCGTCGTTCAACGAGACGCACATTCTGGCGATCACACAGGCGATCTGCGAGTACCGTGCCGGGCAGGGCATTACCGGGCCGCTGTTTATCGGGCGCGACACGCACGCGCTTTCAGAACCGGCTGAACAGACCGCTTTGGATGTGTTGGCAGCTAATGGCGTGAACGTGCTGGCCGATGCCGACGATTCGTGGGTTCCCACACCGGCACTGTCACGCGCCATCATTGCCTACAACAGCGGTGGCCACGATGATGTTGCTGACGGCATCATCATCACCCCGAGCCACAACCCGCCCCAGGATGGCGGTTTCAAATACAACCCGCAGCACGGTGGCCCGGCCGACACCGACGTGACCAAGTGGATTGAGAACCGCGCGAATGATCTTATTGCGACGGGGCTCGAGGGTGTGCTGCGCGTGAACTCTGATGGCAAGGTTGGTAGGTACGACTTCCTCGGCAACTATGTCGACGCGCTTGCCGACATCATCAATTTCGAGGCGATTCAGCGTGCCGGTGTGCGCATCGGCGCCGACCCGCTCGGCGGCTCGAGTGTGAAGTATTGGCAGCGCATCGCCGAGACCTACGGCATTGATCTGACCGTGGTGAACCCGGTGGTTGATCCGCGCTGGCCGTTCATGACGCTCGACTGGGACGGCAAGATCCGCATGGATCCGTCTTCGCCGGCGGCAATGGCCTCGGTGCTCGCACACAAAGACGAGTATGACGTGCTCACCGGTAACGATGCCGACGCCGACCGCCACGGGATTGTCACTCCCTCGGGTGGGTTGATGAATCCGAATCACTACCTCGCGGTGGCGATCAACTATCTGCTGCAGCACCGACCCGATTGGTCACCTGAGGCAGGTATCGGTAAGACACTCGTGTCGAGTTCGATGATCGACCGGGTGGTTGCATCGCACGGGCGCAAGCTCATTGAGGTGCCGGTGGGCTTCAAGTGGTTTGTGCCGGGCCTTTCGGATGGCTCGGTTGTGTTTGGCGGTGAAGAGTCGGCCGGCGCCGCATTCCTGAAGTTTGATGGCACCACCTGGACCACCGATAAAGACGGTATCTTGCTGGCGCTGCTCGCGGCCGAAATCATCGCGGTGACGGGCAAGTCGCCCTCACACCACTATCGCGACCTCACCGAACAGTTCGGTGACCCCGCCTATCAACGGGTGGATGCGCCAGCTACTGCCGAACAGAAGGCGGTGCTGAAAGCGCTTTCGGGTGATTCGATTGCCGCAACCGAGTTGGCTGGCGAACCGATTATCGCGCGGCTGTCGGAGGCACCGGGTAATGGCGACCCGATCGGCGGGGTCAAGATCGTCAGCGAGAACGCCTGGTTTGCGGCGCGCCCGTCGGGCACCGAAGACGTGTACAAGATCTACGCCGAATCGTTCCGCGGCCCCGAGCATCTCAAGCAGGTGCAGGCCGAGGCGAAGGCGATTGTGGATCGGGCGCTCGGTAGTTAGCGCGAGCCACAAATCTTTCGAGCGTTGCGGGGTCGTGCGGCAGGTTTGTCACACGACCCCGCAATGCTGAGCGCGCGAGAACACCGCGCTATGGCGTGTAGACCGGAACTGTTGGGTTTTTATCCGCAGCGACGTTGCCCGAACTGCTAATACCGGCCGAGAACTCCATCGTGAATGCGTCGGTTGCCGCATTATTGCAGCTGAGGCCCAGCTCGTAATCGATTACGCACTGGTATTCGCCCGCCGAAATCGGCTCGTTATAGGCGAGCACCTGGCCACCGGCAAGATCGTGTTCGAGGCACGGATAGTTCACGCCGTCTTTTGTGAGGCCCACTGCTGCGCCCTTGAAACCAGCATCGCACTGGTGCTCATCAGGCGTGAATGCCGGGCTCAGGATCTGGCAGGCCACACCGTTTTCGGGCGTGATCTGGCAGCGAATATTGCCCGACTCGCTCTGGAAAGCCACCGGCGCAAACTTGGGCTGCTGCTCGGTGGGTGTTTCGGTTGGCGGCTCGGTAGCTTTGTTCGTCGGTATTTCCGGGGCTCTCACCGTTGCCGGCGCGGTCGTGCTGCTGGCAGTTGCCGCGGCTTCACCGCCTTCGCCGCCACTAAAGAGGCGTGTCACGCCAAACACCGCGCCGATAATCGCCAGCGCGGCCGCGGCAGCAACCAGGATCACTCGCACGCCCCGACGCTGCTGTTCTTTTTCGTTCCCGCCCCCGGCACCACCAGAGTCGGCTGGAATCGGCGGCAGGCCCGCCGAGTCGTGATGTGCATCCTGCTGCGCGAACCCACCAAATGGCGGCGCCGCTGCGCCGGCGGCGACACCAGGAGCAAACGGTGACTGCGACTGCGGCGCAGCTACCGGTTCGTGGCGTTGCGTTGCCCCCGGGTCTGCAGCGTCACCGCCAGCAAACCGCTCAACGGGTTCGGGATCGGCAAAGAGACTGTCGATATCGGTGAAGTCATCGTCATCGTCGTGCTCGGGTTCGGCAGGGCCCTGAAGCTGCGGCTCGTCGTGACGGTCGGTCGGCTCGAGGTTTTCGCCGCCGTTCGTGCTCCAGAACGCGGCCGCCCGCTCACGAGCGGCGGTTACCTCAGGGTCAACCGACGCTGGGGTGCGCTGCGGCAGCGGCACAATACCCGTCTCGTTAAAGGCGGGTGAGCTAATGGGACGATCAGCGGGGTCGTTGTCGAGCCCGACAATGAGTTCGGTGAACGTCGACTCGTCCGCCGACTCGGTGGGCGGTTCAACACCACCTGTTTCGACCGTGGGCGGCGCGGATGCAGTTTGCGCTGCCGGTTTGTCGTCTGGTTCATCGCTCAGAAACGACTCTGGCACAAACACTGGCGCGGTCGGCTGATCAAGGTCGTCGGATACGGGTTGCTGTCTGGGTGCCGCCGCTGTGGGCGAGCCGGCCCGCTGATTGTCGCGGTTCATCGCCTGCGGTGCCACCGGGGCCTGAGGCCGTGGCTGAGCCTGTGGTTGTGGCTGAGCAGGAGGCTTGGGTTGGGGTTTGGGCGGGGCCTCCGGCTGTGGCTGGGCCGGCGGCTGTGGCTGGGCCGGTGATTTGGGCTGGGTCGGGGGTTTGGGCTGGGCCGAGGCCGGAGCCTCACGCTGTTGCTGAGCCTGAGTGTCAGGCTGTGCGGGTTCGCGACACGGTTCAGACTGGTTTGCAGGCTTCGACCGGTCGGGCGCATCTGGTCGTTCCGCGGCTGGCGAGGCAGCGGCATTCGATGCCGGCGGCTGCGGCGCGGGTTCGCCGTCAAGCTTCGGAAGCATAGTCGGCACCTCGCCAGTGTCGTAGAGGCGCGGAATGAAGCGGCGTCGCGATCGCCGGCTGGGTGGCTGTGGATTTTCGTTCGAATCGAACGACGACTTCGGTACGAACTGCGAGAAAAAATCGTCGTTCGCGGCATCGTCACTGCCACCCACCGTGAACGGGTCGGGCACGCCGCCGCCGGGGCGGTGCATCACGGCATTTCGCTCATCATTCGGCTGCGGCATGAGTCTGGCACCGCACTCACCGCAAAAACGTCGCCCGGGGGCCGCCGCGGCTCCGCATAGAGAACAATTGATCATGATGTTTCACTCCGCACTGGGTTGATTCGTACAGACCCGAAGTAGAGGCTTTGTCGAGAATCTACCGGTTTCACTTGTAAGTAACGCGTAAGCTAGGCGGGTTGTCGCTAGCCAACTAACGTTCCAGCCGACTCAATCTCGCCAAAGAAGGTGGTTATTTGCAGGGGAGAACGGCTCCGGTACTCTCACCACGCGAGATCCGCTTGATCATGGCCAGCCTACTCGCGGCACTCTTTCTCTCTTCACTCAATCAGACCGTCGTCGGCACGGCCATGCGCACTATCGCCGATGACCTCGGCGGCGTGTCACTGCAGGCCTGGGTAACCACCGCGTTTCTTATCGCCTCAACGGTAAGCACCCCAATCTACGGCAAACTCTCTGATATTTTCGGGCGCCGACCACTGTTGCTGGCGGCCATGACGCTTTTTGTGGCCGGTTCGCTACTTGCCACCACCTCGCTCGATATGATCCAGCTCGCCGCCTACCGCGGCGTGCAGGGCCTGGGTGCGGGCGGCTTGATGTCGCTACCACTGGCCATCATCGCCGACGTGCTCTCGCCCGCCCAGCGCGCTAAAGTGCAGGGCCTGTTCATGGCCGTGTTCGGTGTTTCTTCGGTGGCTGGCCCCCTCGTGGGTGGGCTGCTCGCCGGTATCGACGAGGTGTTCGGGGTCACCGGTTGGCGCTGGGTGTTCCTCATCAGCGTGCCGCTGGGGCTGGTCGCATTCATCCTCACCTGGCGCTACCTCCACCTACCCAAAGTGCACGGTAGCGCCCGCATCGACTGGTTCGGGTCGGCACTTGTGGTGCTGGTTGTGGTGCCGCTCATCCTGGTTGCCGAGCAGGGAACCCACTGGGGCTGGGCCTCCCCCACCGCCATCACCTGCTATCTGACCACCGTCGTCTCGCTCATTATCTTCGCCTTCGTCGAACGGCGAATGGGTGACGATGCGATCATCCCGCTGAGTCTTTTCCGCATCCCGACCTTCTCGGTGGCGGTTGGGGTGAGTGTGCTGGTGGGGTTCGGGATGTTTCTGGCCATGATCATCCTGCCGCTCTACATGCAGATCGTGCTGCGCCTCGGCCCAACTGCCGCGGGTTTGGCGCTGCTGCCGCAGGTGTTCGCGCAGCTTATTTCATCGCTTGTGGTGGGATTCGTGGTGGCGAAACTGGGCCGCACCAAACCCCTGGTGGTGGGCGGCACCGCGCTACTACTGGTGGCCTATTGGCTACTCACCACCAGCCAATACGACCAGCCGGTCTGGCGCCTGTATCTGCCGATGGTGCTCTTCGGCGTCTCACTGGGTGCACTGCTGCAATCACTCACCCTGACACTACAGTCGGCGGTCGAACCCGATCAGATGGGCGTGGCCTCATCGTCATCGGCATTCTTCCGCTCAATCGGCGGCACCTTCGGCACCGGGATCGGTTTCTCGGTGCTGTTCGGCTCGCTTCCACTCAGTCTTTCGGAGGCACTCGAACGCCCCGACCTGCACGCCAATCTGCAGCATGCGCTGAGTCAAAAAGCAGTGCGGGCCGATCCCGATAACGCCGTCCTGATCCAGATTCTGCAATCGCCACCGAACGAAACCATGAACTCGCTCAATGGCGACACCTCGTTCTTAATGCAGGCCAACGATCAGCTCGCCGCACCGTTTTTGTGGGCATTTAACGAGTCGACCGTCCAGGCATTCTGGTTCGGGCTCGCCATGGTGGCGGCCGCGCTGGCACTATCGTTCTTGCTGCCAAACACCCGCCTCGGCGACCGGTCAGCGCTGCAAGAGCTCCACGACCGCAGCCAGATCGCACCGCCGAGCACCGCCGGAGATGCACCCACCGGCACCATCCCGATCGTGCTCCGACAAACCGACACACCGGCAGGTGACAGCACCGCGTCCCGGCGCCGAAAAGAACCACCCGCGCGATCATAACCGGCCACCGGCTTGCGGAAACGTCCAGCCCGCAGCGGCACACTGGTTGCATGACTGATTCAGGCAGCTACACGTACACGCGCGACGCCAGCCGCTCACGATTCGTGGTGCATCACGGCGATCAACTCGTCGGATTCATGTCGTTCGTCGACCAGGGCGACCGCATCATCATTGACCACACCGTCGTCGATGAAGCCCACCAGGGCGGTGGCGTCGCCTCACAGCTCGTTGCCCACGGGCTGCGCGAGCTCGCTGAAACCACGACGGCAACAATCGTCCCGGAGTGCTCATACGTGGCGATGTGGCTGCGCCGCCACCCCGAGTTCGGGTATCTCACCACCCGCGGCACCGGCGCATCCCAAGCCGCTGAACCCGCGGCAGAAGACGCCGCCGAACGTCTCGACAGCGCCAAAGTGACCCCCGCCCTCGACGACGATTCAACCGGCGTCACCGAACCAACAAGCAGCGAACAGTTCGGTATCGATCAGAAAGGTCAGTAGTGCACGGCGAATATAAGGTGCCCGGCGGCAAGCTCGTGGTGATCGACTTCGAGGTGCGCGATAACCACATCGCACATCCTCGCGTCGCTGGCGACTTCTTCCTCGAACCAGATGAAGCGCTCGACGCAATCAATGCTGCGCTTACCGGGCTGCCAGTCGACACGCCGGCCGCCGAAATCACCCGGGCCGTGCAGGAAGCACTCCCCGAAGATGCGCACCTGGTGGGGGTGAGCCCGGCCGCAATCGCCACCGTCGTGCGCCGCGCCGTCACCGGCGCACGCGAATGGAACGACTACGACTGGCAGATCGTGCATCCGGGGCCGCTCCCGGCACGCGTGCATGTCGCCCTCGACCAGGTGCTCACCGAAGAAGTTGCCGCCGGCCGCCGCGCCCCCACCCTGCGGTTTTGGGAGTGGACCGAATCGGCCGCGATTCTCGGTTCGTATCAATCGGTGCGCAATGAGGTCGATTTGGATGCGGCCCGCGCCGAAGGCATCCAGGTGATCCGTCGCGTTTCGGGTGGCGGGGCGATGTTTATGGAGGCCGGCAACGTGGTCACCTACTCGCTCTACGTACCCACCGAACTGGTGGCCGGGATGAGCTTTGCCGAGTCATACGCCTATCTCGACGCGTGGGTGCTGACGGCACTGCGCGAGATCGGTGTCAATGCCACCTATCAACCGCTGAACGACATTGCTTCACCGGCCGGGAAGATCGGCGGCGCCGCGCAGAAGCGCATGGGAGCTGGGGTGCTGCACCACGCCACCCTCTCGTACGACATCGACGCCGACAAGATGACTCGGGTGCTGCGCATCGGGCGCGAGAAAGTCAGCGATAAGGGCATCCGCTCGGCGAAAAAGCGGGTGTCGCCGCTGCGGTCACAAACCGGGATGCCGCGCGACGAGATCATCAAGTCGCTCACACGCTCGTTCATGGCGAATAACCGCGCCGAGTTTGGTGAGGTAACCCCGTCCGAGCTGCAGCGGGCACGCGAACTTGCCGACACGAAGTTCGCCAGCGACGAGTGGACATTCCGGGTTCCCTAGCCCAAGCATCCCCCCTATTCCAGGGGTGAGCAATAAGCTGAGATTTATAGTCAGTATGGTGCCCATCACCAAACTTGGCATTCTGGCTTGCAGCTGAACGGTTCATGATGGCTGAGTGCAGCTCACTCAGCTGTGCCTCAGTTCGCCGCCACCGCGGTAACCGCGCACAGCTGAACTGCCAAACGAGAAATGTCGGTTGCGCGAGCCACACCAATTCCGGTGCCGACTCCACAGCCCTAACCAAAGCGAGAAGATGTCAACGAAGACAAATAGCGGCAACTCCGCAACCCCCGCGGGCAACACCGGCACCGTCGATATCGGCGACCACGGTTACAAAAAAGGGCTGCAGAACCGCCACATCCAGATGATCGCCATCGGCGGCGCAATCGGCACGGGGCTCTTCCTCGGCACCGGCGGCCGCTTCGAAATCGCCGGCCCCGCCCTCGCAATCGTCTACGCGATCTGCGGTGTTTTTGCCTACCTCGTGGTGCGGGCGCTCGGCGAGCTCGCCATGTATCGCCCCTCATCGGGCGCCTTCGTCAGCTACGCGCGTGAATTCTTCGGCGAAAAGGGTGCCTACACCGTTGGCTGGCTCTACTTCCTCGACTGGGCCGCCACCGTCGTCGCCGATATCACCGCGGTAGCGCTCTACGCCCACTTTTGGTCGATTTTCATGCCGGTACCCCAGTGGGTGCTCGCGCTCGTCGCGCTCGCCGTCGTGATGACCATGAACCTCATCTCGGTACGGCTTTTTGGCGAGCTCGAGTTCTGGTTCGCGTTCATCAAGGTGGGCGCGATTGTGCTGTTCGGCATCATCGGCATCTGGGTGCTGATTACCGGCCAGAACGTCGGCGACTACCAGCCCGGCCTCAGCCTCATCACCGAACACGGCGGCCTCATCCCGAACGGCATCGGCTCACTGTTTGCCATCACTCTCGGCGTGGTGTTCGCCTTCGCCGGAATCGAAATGGTCGGTATCACCGCCGGCGAATCAACCGACCCGCACAAGTCGATTCCGCGCGCGGTCAACTCGGTCGTGTGGCGCATCCTGCTGTTCTATGTCGGCTCGGTGCTACTACTCACCCTGCTTATGCCGTGGGATGCCTACTCGTCGCACGAAAGCCCCTTTGTCACCGTGCTCAGCGCAATCGGCATCCCCGCCGCCGACGATGTGATGAATCTCGTGGTGCTCACCGCCGCCATGTCGAGCCTTAACGCCGGGCTCTACGCCACCGGCCGCACCCTGCGCTCGCTGGCGATGGCCGGCACCGCGCCGAAGTTCGCGAAACGGATGAACAAGTCGGGCGTGCCCTACGGCGGCATCCTCATCACCTGCGCCGTCGGCATCCTCGGTGTGTTCCTCAACATGATCATGCCCGAAAAGGCGTTCGAGGTGGTGCTCAACCTCTCGGGTATCGGCACCGTATCGGCCTGGGCATCGATTATGCTCTGTCACTGGGCGCTCGTGCGCCGCGCCCGGCAGGGTCGGCTGCAGCGCCCCGAGTTCCGGCTGCGTTTCGCACCGTGGGTCAACCTGCTGACGCTGGTGTTCTTGGTGTCGGTGGTTGTGATGATCGGCCTCGACGGCGAAATCGGCCCGCTCACGCTCGGCCTGTTCGCCATCGCGCTCGTGGTGATGTTCATTGGCTGGTTCGTGGTGCGTGGCCGCATCGACGCCGAGGCGCTGACGCACAACATCGATGTGGTCGGCGAGGGAATCGATAACTAGCCGAGCTGATCTTCTGCTGCGCTGGCGGGTGGTTCGAATCGGAACGCCAGCCAGCGCAGCAGGTCGTTTGTGGTGGTGTCGCGATCGAGTTCGTTGAACACCTCGTGTCGCGCGCCCGGGTAGATGCGCAGCTCCACATCCTGTAGCCGCGTCACGTGACGGTACGCCCAGGCAAGTGCCCGCGCACCCCGCCCGCCATAGCTGAGCGGATCGTGATCGCCACCGAGAATCAGCACCGGCAGGCGCGCATCCCGCCCTCGCCGCGGCAGCGGCGGCAGGGTGAGTAATCCCAGCGCCCCCAGCGGTGACCACACCGATGAGTGGGCGATATCGAAACCGTACGGATCGTCAAGCATCCGGTGCACCTCGGTTTCGTCACGCGAAAGCCAGCTGAGCCCGTGCGGCTTTTGCAGGTGATCCCACGCGGCGTTGTAGTTACCGACGTTGATCAGGCCCGGCTGCGCGAGCGTGGTGCCCGAGAGCACGAGCGCGTCGAAGAGGTCGGTGTTGTTGCGAAAAAGCTGCTGGGCCATGAGCGAACCCCACGAGTGCCCGAGCTCGATAATCGGCAGCCCGCTGTGTTCGGCGCGGATGCGGTGCAGCACTTCACGAACTGCGCGGCGGGCACCGTGCACACCTTCGGGACCGAGCTGGCCGAGACCGTAGGCGCCGACACCGGTGCGGCCGTGACCGTAATGGTCGTCGGCGATTACGGTGTATCCGGCGGCGGCCAGGATGTTGGCTAGGCGCTGGTAGCGGCGGGCGTGCTCACCGGCGCCGTGCGAGATGTGCACGATTGCGTGCGGGCGGCGACGATTTGCCGACCACTGGTAGATGTGTACGTTGATTCCCCGGATACGAACCTGTTGTTCGAGGTAGTCGACCGTGATGCCGTCTTGGCTCGTGTCTTGTTTGGGTGTGTAGAAGCGTTCGGCTACCGGTCGAGGACTCATATCAACCACCCTATGCCCGCATCCCTGCGGCTCCCTGCGGATTTTTGTTTCCTGTTTTTAGTTTTTTGACTGCAGTTCGACCAAGATAGGCCCAGATTCACCGGTTTTGGCACCTATCCCGCCAATTCTGCAGCCAAAAATCTGAGCCCGAATCCACTACTGCAGCCAGGAAACAAAATTCGCAGGGCACAGAGGCAGAAGCAGGGTCCCGGATGCAGGCAGAGCAGGCCGGATGCAGACAGCACCGGGATGCAGACACAGCAAGCCCGGAAACAAACCTGCACCCGATCTCCGCAGATTTTTGTTTCCTGTTTCCTGATTTTTGACTGCAGCTCGACGGAAAAAGGCCAGAAATCACCGGTTCTGGCACCTACCCCGCCAATTCTGCAGCCAAAAATCAGAGCCCGAATCCACTACTGCAGCCAGGAAACAAAATTCGCAGGGCACAGAGGCAGAAGCAGGGCAGAGGGGCAGAGGCAGGGCCCGGATGCAGGCAGCACCGGATGCAGGCAGCACCGGATGCAGGCAGCACCGGGATGCTAACCGGGGGTGGGATGCGCGTCCCCACCCCCGCGGTAACTAGGCCCGGCGTTCGTTCCAGCGACGCTCAATCACCGCGGTGAACTCGCGTACGAACAGCTCGATCTCTTCGCGGCTCACCACGATCGGCGGCGCAACTCGGATCGACTGCGGACGGGTGTTCTTAATCAGAATCCCCCGCTCGATCAGCTCGGCAACCACCTCGGCAGCCGTGCCAATCGCTGGGTCGATGTCGACACCGGCCCACAGCGCCACACCGCGCACCTCGGTGAGACCGCGCCCGAGCAGCGCCCGCAGCCCGTCAAAAAGCACCGGATGCAATTCTTCGGCATGCGCCTGCCACTTACCGGTGGCAAGTTCGTCACATACAGCCTTACCGAGCGCGGTTGCCACCGGGTTTCCGCCGAAGGTCGAACCGTGTGTTCCCGGCGTGAATACGCTCATCACCTCGTTGCTGCCGAGCACCGCCGACACCGGGTAGAGGCCCGCGCTCAGCGATTTCGCGCAGGTGACGATATCGGGCAGGATGCCCTCGGCCTGAAAGCGGAACGGCGTACCGGTGCGCCCCATCCCGGTCTGCACCTCGTCGCAGATCATCAGCACGTTGGCCCGCTGGGTGATCTCGCGCACCCGCTTGAGGTAGCCCTCGGGCGGCACCACGACGCCGCCCTCACCCTGAATCGGTTCGAGCAGCACGGCGACGGTGTTGTCGTCGATGGCCGCTTCGATCGCGTCGGCGTCACCGAACGGCACCTTCACGAATCCGGGGGTGAACGGGCCGAACCCGTCGCGGGCGTTTTCGTCATCGCTGAACGACATGATGGTCGTGGTGCGGCCGTGGAAGTTGCCGTGCATGACGATGATTTTGGCCTGGTCGGCGGGCACACCCTTGATCTTGTAGCCCCACTTGCGGGCGGCTTTGATGGCGGTTTCGTTGGCTTCGGCACCGGTGTTCATCATCAGCACGCGGTCGAGGCCGGATAGCTTCGTGATCGCCTCGGCAAACTCGCCAAATCCGGTGGCGTAGAACGCGCGCGAGGTGAGGTCGAGTTTGCGCATCTGGGCGCAGGCGATGTCGATGAACTTGTCGTTCGAGTGGCCGAAGTTCGCGGCCGAGTAGGCCATGACGGCGTCGAGGTAGCGCTTGCCATCAACGTCGGTGACCCAGGCGCCTTTGCCTTCAGCCAGCACCACCGGCAGCGGGCCGTAGTTGTTGGTGCCGTGTTCGTTGACGAGTTGGATTTCTGCGGATGCGCGTGAAGACAGTTCAGACATGCTCCAAGCCTAGTGGCCGAAAAACAGCTACCCGCCGCGCAGTTGCGAAGCGCCCCGCAGCAAACCAGAGTTTGGCTGCGGGGCGCGCACAGTGCGCATCAGGGCGCACACCGTCTGCTGAGACTATTCGAGACCCTTACCCGAGGGCGACACCAGGATCTTCACCGCAGTTTCGTTGCGATTGATGAGGGTGTCGAAGCCCTTGTCGATGAGGTCGTCGAGGCCGATCTTGCCGGTGATGAAGGGCTTGAGGTCAACCTTGCCTTCTTCGACCATTTTGATGGTCTTGGGGTGCGTGTTGACGTAGGCGATCGAGCCGCGCATGTCGATCTCTTTCATCACCAGTTTGTGCATGTCGAACTCAGACTTGTGACCCCAGATCGAGACGATGAGCAGCACACCGGTGGGACGCAGTGCATCCATCAGGGTGTCGAGCACCACCTGCACGCTGGTGGCTTCAAAGGCAACATCTGCACCCTTACCACCGGTGAGTTCGCGCACCTTCTCGACCACGTCGACCTCGCGCGGGTCGAAAGCGTAGTCGGCGGCACCCGAGTCGAGGGCTTTCTGGCGACGCAATTCGCTCAGCTCTGACACCACGACCGTGGCACCGATGGCCTTCAGCGCGGCACCGCAGAGCACACCGATCGGCCCGGCACCACCAACGATGGCGACATCGCCGGCCTTGGCGCCCGAGCGTTCAACGGCGTGCACGGCAACCGAGAACGGCTCGATGAGCGCGGCCTGGTCGAGGGGCACGTCCTTCGAGATCTTGTGCACCCAGCGGCGCTCGACGACGATCTTCTCTGCCAGACCGCCACCGCGGCCACCCAGACCGATGAAGTTCATGTCTTTCGACAGGTGGTAGTCGTTGCTGTCGGGGCCGGTGTCGACGTCGTCGGAGATGATGTAGGGTTCGACGACGACATGGTCGCCAACTTCGAGCCCGTCAACGCCCTCACCCACTTCGTAGACAACGCCCGACATTTCGTGCCCGAGCGTGATGGGCGATGACTCACCCGAGATGGGGTGCGGATGCCCTGCCGGCGGACAGAAAATGGGGCCGTCGAGATATTCGTGCAGGTCGGTGCCACAGATACCGCACCAGGCAACGTCAATGCCGACAGTTCCCGGAGCGACCTCCGGTGTGGGAATGTCTTCGATGCGAATGTCGTGGTTTCCGTAGTAGCGTGCGGCCTTCATAACAACCTCCTTGGAGACGATGAATCGGCACGGGTTACGAGCCGACTGGCGGCGAAAACGCCCAAGCTCAGCGTACTCCTCGAGGGGTCGCAGACGCTTCGAGTTCCATCAGAACCGCGCCCGCGGCACCGGTATGAATGCGCCGATAGGATGCCCAAACCGCTATTCGGTAAACACCTTGCCCGGGTTGAGAATATTCTTCGGGTCAAACACCTGTTTGATCTGCCGCTGCAGGTCGTACTGTCGGTCGCCGAGCTCATCACCCAGCCAGCGTCGCTTGAGCAGCCCGATGCCGTGTTCACCCGAAAGCGTGCCGCCAAGCGCAAGTGCTGCATGAAACATTTCGTTGGCGGCTTCCCACACCCGGTCGGGAACCGCATCCACCGACCCCTCAAACACGAAGGTCGGATGCAAGTTCCCGTCGCCCGCGTGCGAGGGGCAGGCAATAAACACATCGTATTTCGTGGCGATGCGATCGATTTCGGCGAACATTGCCACCATTTTTGAGCGCGGCACGGCCACATCTTCAACAAGCACCGACCCCATTGCGTCCAGTGCCGGGAATCCCTGCCGCCGCACATCTACGAGCGATGCCGCGGCTTCGGGGTCGGTGGTCAACACCGCTCTTCCCCCGGCGCTCTCAACCACTTCCAGCACCCGCTGTGCCTCGCGTTCAGCGTCGCTGCCGTCGGTTTGGATGAGCAAATACACGCTGCCCTGGCTGGCGAGATCAACGCCGGTGTGGTCGCTCACCGCCCGCAGCATATTGGCATCCAGCAGCTCTTGGATCGCCGGCTGCAAACCTGCCGCGGTGACCGTTGCCGAGGCGGCGGCCGCGTCGGCAACAGTGTCGAAATAGGCGCCGATAGTGGGCACGGTGCCGGTAACCGCTGGCCGCAGTTTGAGCGTCGCTTCGACAATGATGCCGAGTGTGCCCTCCGAACCGATCATGAGCGCGCACAGGTCGAGCCCGGTGACACCCTTCACGGTGCGATGCCCCACCTCGATCAATTCGCCGTCGGCGAGCACCACCTTGAGTGACAGCACCGATTCGCGGGTCACCCCATATTTGGCGCACAGCAGCCCGCCCGCGTTCATAGCGATATTGCCGCCAACAGTCGCCAGGTCTTTGCTGGCGGGGTCGGGTGGCCACCACAGGCCGTGCTTGGCGAGTTCGCGGTTGAGGTCTGCGTTGATGATTCCCGGCTCAACCACACACAGCAGGTCATCGCGAGATATTTCGTGGATGCGGGTCATCTTGGTCGTCGACAGTACGATTTCGCCGTGCCCGGCAACGGCGCCGCCGGAGAGCCCGGTGCCGGCGCCGCGGGTGACGACGGGAATGCCGTGCTCGTTGGCGTAGCGGCAGGTGGCCTGCACGTCGGCAACCGTTTCAGCTTCGACGAGCGCGAGCGGTGCGGCGGCGCTGCGCAGCCCCGAGCGGTCGCCGCGCAACTGATCAAGTAGCGCCGGTTCGGTTCGGACTCGGCCGGGTACGGCCGCGAGTAACCCATCAAGCATGACGGCCAGTTTAGTAATTCGCTGCCCGGCTGCCAGCAACGGCCGTCTTATGGGGTAACGCGGGGTGATTGCGCGGGTCAACGCGCGGGGCCCGCGCCATTAGCCGCTTCGGCAACCACCGTGATCTGGCTGCGTAGCACGAGCTGTGTTCCAACGCTCAGGGCGGTGCCGCCGAGCGCCGCCGCCTCGACGCACACATAGTTGCGCCACTGGCCGACGCCGAGGTCGGCGGGCGCTGCATCCGGACCGCAATTCCACACGACCGCCTGCCGGGCACCATCGAAACGCAATTTAAGCTGCCGCGCCATCGCCGCATCGACGACGACAATATCGTCGACATCACCACCCGGCAGCTCATAAATGCGATCGACCAGGGCACCGAACTCGATTTCCGGTTCTGCTTCGCATTCGCGCTGCGCGGCCTTGTCGAAGTAGCGGCAGTGCTCGAGCCCCCGCAGCGCGATTGCGGTCACATCCGACACCTGCAAATAGGTGTGCAGCGCCGCTTCGACCACCGCCTCGCGCTCGCCGCGGTTGGTGATCGTCAGCTCATTCACCAGCGTGTTGCCGGTTGCCGTGGTGCTGGCAATCAGCTCGAGGTTCGCCTCGCATCCGGCTGCATCCCGGCCCACTTCAAGCCGGTGCCGGGTGGCGGTTTCGCTCACTGCAAGCGGCTGCCAGATGCTCGTGCGCGCCGGGCCGTGGCTGGGGCGCTGGTTGCCATCGGGCCCGGCCGCGAACCAGGGCGCACAGATCGGCACCCCACCGCGCCAGGCAGTTTCGGCATTCGAGGTCGCGAGCGAACTCGAAAACAGCACCGGTTTTCCGTCCACCTGCCACGCCACTGCGTGGGCGCCACGATCGAGCACCTGCAACATAGCGGCCATGTTACGGGCCGCAGGTTACGCGGCGCCCCACCCGGATGCGCGTTAGAGCTGTTCGGCTTCGCGCTCGTGCGGGAAGAGCCCCATCACCCGATCGTCGGGGTAGCCAAACCGGTTGGCGGTGATCGAGATCGATTGCTCCCGAAGGAATGGCAGCATCTCAAGCCTGCCCGCGAGTGTGACATCGTCTGAGAACAGCGCGATGTCAACAATGTTCTTCGTGGCCCGGCACACCGCGGAACGCGAGCCACCCACTAGGCGCATCCGCAGCGCCTCCCGAAGCCCTTCCTGCCGCATCCGCTGCGAGAACTGTTCGTCGCTTTCGAGCCGCACCCGGGCACCGCGCAGCGCCAATTCATCGGCCACCTGCCGGGGCAGTTCGCGACTGAGTGACAGCAGCACCGGGGCCCGCGCTACGGTTACCGCCACCAGCACCTGTGCCAGCTCGGTAAAGGAGGCGTTTTCGGCGGCGCGGATCAGGCACTCGGTTGGGCGATAGCGAAACAGGTTGCGCTCAACGCCGAGATTGGCGCGGTCGACTACCTCACCAAACTCTTCATTCCAGGCGATCTGACAGCTCACCGCGGTGGTGCGCACCCGCTCAAACGCGTCAAAGTCGAGCGACACCTGCATCGCTTCGATGAGTCGCTGGGCCGAGTCTTCGAGCCCGCGCAAGTGCAGTGTGTGTGATTGCTCACCCGGCTCGGCTCGCCAACGACCCAGATGCACGAGCGAATTTGGCCCACCCGACTTCATCTTGGTGCCGATCATCGACCGACCCCAGCCACCGATCGGCTGCCGTTGAACGCGGCCGTCGATCATTTCGCGGTTGATGTAGAGGTTGCCGGCGCGCACGAGCTGCACCCACTCGGCAATCTCGGCGCGGTCGAGCGCGAACAGTCCGGCGCCGAGCCCGTAGTCGATGCGGTTTTGGATTTCGGTGGCTGTGGTCAGTGAGTCGGCGGTGATGAGGTTAATCACCGGCACCGGTGCATCCTGCCGGGCCGATGGTGAGTCGGGCTGCACACCGACGCGGATGCCGGGGGTCCACAGCCTGCCGGCATCGTCGAGGGCGCGCGGTTCGAGCAGCCAGCGTTCGCCCTCGGCCAGTTCGGTCAGCGCCTCGACCTGTTTCACCGTGGCGCGGCTCACGAGCGGGCCGACGTGCACGGCCGGGTCGGACGGATAGCCGATGCGCACGGCGGCGATCGCGTCGGCAAGCTGGGCGGTGAACCGCGCCGAGCGCGCCACCGAACCCACGAGGATCGCGTTCGAGGGCCGTGCTGCGCGCTGCCCGAGCGAAGCCACCACCGAGCGGGCGATTTCGAACGCCGCCAGGTCGTAGTCGGCCGAGGGTGTCACGATCACCGATGATTTACCGCCCGACATCCCCACCAGCGGCAGGTCGGCACGCCACTCGAGGAATCTGCGCGCGGTTTCGTAGGTGCCCTGCAGGAGCACCCGTTCAACCCGATGATCGGTGATGAGCTGTTCGCCCAGCTGTTCGTCGGTGAGTAGGCGCTCATCGCACGATGCCACGTGCAGCAGCTGTTCATCAACGCCCGCCGCCCACAGCACCCGCACAAGAATCGCGGCGGTGCGCGGAGTGCGCGGCGATGGCTTCACCACCACGGCGCTGCCTGCCGCGAGCGCCGCAACGATCGCAGCGCAGGTTGAGCCCACCGGCGGAATCCAGCCGGGAACAACGAGTGAAACGCGCACCGGTTCGAATCGGGCGCCCTGCATCCGGTCGAGCTGGCGGGCGAGGTGGGCAGCGTGGTTGGTGAGGTCGATGGCGTCGCTGACGTCGCGGTCGGCTTCGGCGAAGGTGAAACCGGTTTCGCTGATCGCCACTTCGATGAGGCGGGCGCGGTTGGCTTCGAGGGCGCGGGCGACGGTGTCGAGTCGGGCGGCACGTTCCCAGCCACTGGTGGCCGACCAGTGTTCGGATGCTCGGTGTGCCTGATCGAGGATCGTGCTGATCGCTTCGGTCGACTCGACCATATCGGCGGCGGCTTCGGTGATTCCGAGTTCGCTGTGGGCGGCGCGGCGGATGACCCGGAGGGCCCATTCACGCACCTCCGGCTGGGTGCGGTCAGAGACGGGTTCGTTGCGGAAGGTGTTTCGTAGCGGCCGGCCACGCCGCAGCCCGAGCACCACTTCGGTGAGGTCGGGTTGTGCGCCGGTGTCGGCCGGGTTGATAACTGCGGTGTCGTTGGCGGTGGTGGCGCTTGCTTCGGCGCGGGAGGCGGCGCTGTCACCGTTGTCGGTTGACTGGACCGGATCGCTGTCATCGACGGCGGAATCGTGGATGTGGCCGAACGCTTCGGTGACGTTCGGGTCGTCGGCGATGGTGATGGGTTGGGCCGCCACGAACGATTCTGACCAGTCGGGCCGCGGAGCTTCGGGTTCATCACTGAACAGCCCGGGCGGGAATATATCGAAGGGAATCGAAGCGGTGACGTTTGGAGCGTCTTCGGGGTTCACCCGCTGCTGTACATGGGCGCGCCCCACCGGCAACCCGTCTACGAGGTCGACAGCGGCAAGCAGTCGCTGTGAGGCTGGCGAGAGGTCGGTTTCGGGGGTGTGCACGGTGTCGCTGCGCTGCAGTTCGTGTTCGGCAAGGAGCGATCGCAGGTAGCGGGTGCCGGCACGCAAACCGCTCTCGGGCAGCAGCCCCAGCCGCACCCGAACGGCCGCACCGGCGGCACGCAGCCGCTCGACCACGTGTTTTGGTGTGCCGGCCGGCACGAGTGCCGAAACCGGTGCGAGGGCGCCGCGTTTGCGGGCAAGCTGCAACGCCAGAGCGGCATCGAATTGGCTGTTGATGCCCACTTCGAGTTCGAGGGTGCCGTGATGCTCGGGTGCGAGCACCTCGTCGATCAGGCGCACCGCGTTGGCGTCTACCGCTTCGGGTTCGGTGTAGCACAGCGGCGGCATCGAGCGCAGTTTCGCCTCGGCCAGTTCGTTACGCACTCCCGGTCGGCGAGTGATCGCCACCCGAATGGCCGAGCCGCCGTCTTCGCGACGCAGGTGCGCCCATCCGGCTAGCCTTCGCAATAGCGGCGCCGATTCGGGGTAGTCGGCCGGTATTTCTATTCCCGCCCGTGCCTGTTCGAGCCCGTTCACGTCGAGCGCACGCATGAACGTTTCGACCGCGAGTTCGAGGCGGCTGGCGCTGGTCACCCGCAGCTGCACGTAGGTGGGGGTGTTTCCTTCGGTGGCGGCTAGCAAAATTGCCGCGAGCCGCATGGCCGCGCGGTCGGCGTTGCCGTCAAAGTCCCAGTCGTTGTCGAGATAGTCGAGGTTGTCGATCGCCATCTCGAGTTCGACAAGCTCATCGTGACCGGCCAGTTCGAGCAGTCGTTCTTGCAGCGCGTTGAAACCGTTTTCGCCGAGCACCGGTTCGCACAGTGGCCGCACGCGGGCCGCATAGCCGTCGCGGTGCACGGCCTCGATGCGTTCAGACAGCTTGCGAGCGCGCACGAGTTCGGCGTCGAAGAGCCGGTGTGTCACGCGTTTTGCTAGCGGCACGGCAATGAAGGGGGCACCGGCACCGGCGAATGTGCCGAGTGTGAGTAGCCGCCGGGATGCGCCGGTAACGGTGTCGGGGATGCGGTCGCTCAGGTCGGCCAACCCGTTTCCGGCGGCCACCCGGTCGTCGGGGCGGATGACATCGTCAATCAGCTGCCGCAGGAAGATCGCTCCCCCAGTTTCGCGCAGCACCCGCTCAAGTTCTGAGCTGTCGTCTGCCTGGCGGTCGCCAGACTCGGCTGCCTGGGCGGCGCGCGCTTCTCGCTGGTGGGTATCAGCTTCCCACTGGTCAAGCAGCGCCAGGGTTTCGGGGATGACGTCGTTGACCGTCACCGTGAACCGGTTTATCTGCTCTTCGGCTGTCGCGGCCCCAGACTCTTCGGCTGCCGCAGCCGCCAGCGCCGGTGAGTTTGTGAGCGGCGGCAGCGGTGGCATCTGGCCCGGTTCGGGTTGCGGCGCGCGGCTGTGACCGACACTGATGGATTCGTCGAGATTAGGTTGCGGGTTGGTGCCCTGGTTGCGGCGCGCGAGCACACCGCGAACGAGGTCGGCGCGTTCTTGACGCAGTGCCGACTCGTTGCGGTTTTTTTCGCGCCTCGGAGTTTCGGGGGCGCGGTCACCCTGCGGGTTGTGCATGGTTGCAGCCTAGCGATGCATTCACGCGCTTGCCGGGTGCCGCGCCCGCTGTGGGCCACGATTTATGGCGTGGCTACTGCTGCACCTCGCCCGGCAGGATCAGACCGTTCCAGGTTTCGTCGATGTAGGCGGCCATTTCGGGTGACAGCAGCAGCTCGTGCAGTTTCTGGATGCGCGGGTCGTCTTGCAGCTCGGGGCGGGTTACCAGCACGTTGTAGTACTTCGATCCCTCTTTCTCGGCGAGCAGGATCGTTTCACTCGTCAGCTGCGCGGGGATCGCGTACGACGAGGTCACGAACGCGGCGTCATTATCGTCGAGTGTGCGTGGCAGCGTGGCGTTGTCGACCTCTTGGAACTCGTAGTTCTTGGGGTTGGAAGTGATGCCCGAGATATTGTCGGCGCCCTCAGTGATCTCGATGATGCCTTCGCTGGCCAGCAGTTCGAGCGCGCGCGCCTCGTTCGAGGGGTCTTTCGGAATCGAGATGACCGCACCCTCGGGTAGCTCGTCAAAGCTCTTGTACTTCTTCGAGTGGAAGGCAGCTGCGGGCAGATAGATCTGGCCGAGCGAAACGAGGTCGTCACCGGCCTCGCTGTTGTACTTGTCGAGGAAGGCCTGGTGCTGGAAGAGGTTCGCGTCAATCGAACCGTCGGATAGCGCCGGGTTGGGGGTGTTGTAGTCAGAGAACTCAACAAACTCGATCTGGATGCCGGCATCTTCGGCGAGGTTTTCTTGCACAAACTGCAGCATCTGACCGGCAGGTACCGGAAGCGCTCCCACGCGTAGCGGGGTGTCGAGCGAGACAGTTTCTGGCGTTTCGGCGGTGCCGGCACAGGCCGAAAGCGCGAGCGCGGTGGCCGCGGCAACACCGGCGGCGAGGATGCGGCGAATCGATTTCTGCATTGATGGTTCCTTTTCGGTGGGGTTGTCCGGTTGCGTCAGCAACGGGATGGAGCTGGCAAGAAAGTTGCGTTTCGCTATATTTCGCGGCTGAACAGCGTGCGGTGTTTGGGTCGTTCGCGGCCGTAGCGTTTCGCGACGAGGGTGAGTGCGGTTTGGATGAGCTGCACGAATACGAACAGGATGATGATGACGGCCACCATGTGTATGGGCGAGTAGCGCTCGTGCCCATAAGAGATCGCGACTTGGCCGAGCCCGCCACCTCCCACAGTGCCGACCATGGCCGAGAAGTTAATGATCGAGGTGAGCGTGGTGGCAACACCGAGGATGATCGCCGGGGTCGCTTCGGGCATGATGACTCGACGGACGGTGAGCCAGCGTGAGGCCCCGAGCGAATCGGCAGCCTCGAGGAGCCCCGCATCAACTTCGCGCACCGCGATCTCGACCATCCGGGCAAAGAACGGGATGGCCACGAGCGTGAGCGGAATGGTGGCAGCCTGGGTGCCAATGAATGTTGGCCGCTGGGTGAGCATCAGCATCACCCAGCGGGTGACTGGGATGAGCGCCACCATGAGCACGATGAACGGCACCGAGCGGCCGACGTTGACGATGAAGCTCAGCACCGTGTTGATAGTGGCGCCGAGCCAGCGCTGCCCGAAGGGTCGGGCAAGAAAGCCGCCGCGTTCGGTTGCCACCAGGATGATGCCCAGTGGCAGGCCCACCAGCAGGGTAATGAGCATCGAGATCGACGCCATGTAGAGGGTTTCGCCGGTGCCTTTGAGCAGCACCTGCCACAGTTGCGGCCAAAACTCCGGGTGGTTGATATCGGTCACGACTGCACCTCCGCGGGGTCGGTGACGCGCCAGGCGGTCAGCCCGTCGGCGACGAAGTGAGCGACCACACGTTCGGCATCGCTCAGGTCTCCCGGAACTGCGAGCCGGGTGCGCCCGATCTGCACACCGTCGATGGTTTCGAGGGTGGCGCCAATAATCGACACGTCTACGTCGAGGGTGCGCGCCAGCCGCACCACGGCCGCATCCGTTGCCTGCAGCTGCGAGTAGGTGACGTCAACGAGCTCGTAACCGGGGATGTGACTGAAGGCGCCCACCGGGAAGAGTTCTTCGGCGACTTTGCTACCGGGGGTGGCGATGAGTTCGGGCAGCGTGCCGGTTTCGATAACCCGGCCGTGTTCCATCAGCGCGGCTGAATCACAGATGCGTTTGACCACATCCATTTCGTGCGTGATGAGCATCACAGTGAGGTTGAGTTCGGCGCTGAGTCGTTTGATGAGGTCGAGAATGCTGCGGGTGGTTTCGGGGTCGAGCGCGCTAGTTGCCTCGTCGCTCAACAGCACGCTGGGGCTGCTGGCGAGGGCCCGGGCGATACCGACGCGTTGGCGCTGCCCGCCCGAAAGCTGCCGCGGATAGTCGTTTGCGCGATGTGCGAGCCCAACCAGATCGAGCACCTCGATCACTCGGGAGCGGCGCTGCGCACGCGGGGTGCCCACCGCTTCGAGCGCGAAATCAACGTTCTGTGCGACCGTGCGGTTACCCACGAGGTTGAAGTGTTGAAACACCATACCGATGTCGTGCCGAGCAGTGCGCAGTTCGTTGCCGTCGAGGTCGGTGATCCGATGCTCACCGACGGTGACCGTTCCGCTATCGGGACGTTCGAGCGCGTTGATGCAGCGCAGCAGCGTTGATTTACCGGCGCCAGATTGGCCAACCACACCGAAGATGCTGCCGCGTGCAACTTGCAGCGACACATCCCGCAGCGCGTGCACGGCGTGTTCACCGCTGCCGTATGAACGGCTCACGCTTTCGATGGTGATCACAGGTTTCCTCCAGGTTGAGACCTCCCGATTGTGGTCACCGTGGCCGATTTGTTGAAATCGCGTGACGCTGCGTTACATCGCACGCTGATCAGCAGCCCCTGAAGCGCTCGCTAATCGGAGTCGATATCGCTCTCGTTACGTGCTTCGTCAACCGCTGGTACATCTTCATCGCGCACCTGCTGCGAGGCGGCATATCGTGCCTGCAGTTCGCGCAGGGTGCTGAGATCGATAGCCATCGTCTCGGGCAGGGGCTCCCCCACCAGCAGCCACTCGAGCCCGTCGAGCAGTGATCCCACCGAGCGCTGTTTGGCGACGACATCGATGCGCAGCCCCAGCGCCCGGGCATCTTTCGCGGTGCGCGGGCCGACAGCCCCCAGCATGATGTCTTCGGGGATGTGGTCGAACTGCTTCACCAGCTGTTCAGCCGCCGAGCCGCTGGTCACCAACACCGCGCGAATGCGCGAGTGCCGAATGTCGTATTGGATCGAGTCGGGTGCGGGAACTCCCACCGAACGGTAGGCCACCACCGAGTCGACGTGGTGTCCACGACGGCGCATCCCGTTAGTGAGCGCTGGTTTTGAATGCTCCGAACGCAGCCACAGCGCCCGCACCCGTTCGGGTGCCTGACGCTGGGCCTGCGGCCACTCCACCAGCAGCCCCTTGGCCGAGTCGTCATAGGCGGGGATAAAGTCGGCGTTGTAGCCGGCGCTTGCCAGCGCCTGCGCGGTGGTTTCACCGGCCGCAGCGATTTTGGTGCTGGTGGGAACGCGCACGTTCATCGAGTGCATCACATCGATGGCGGTCTGACTGGTCACCACGAGCCACTCGTAGTCGCCGCGTTCAAGTTTGGCGAGCGCCTCGTGCAATTGCGGAGCGTCCTGCGGTGAGGGGCTCGCAAAGTTGATGAGCGGTGCCACAATGGGGAAGGCTCCCCGAGCGCGCACCGCATCGGCAGCGTTACTCCCGAAGGTTCCGCCACGGGGCACGAGAATCTTCATACCCCGCAGCGGTTGATTTGGGTCGCGAGTAACGAAGCGTCGAGCCATCATCGCCACCATGTCTTAATGGAGCACCTCGTAGATCTCTGCGGGGGTTACCAACCGGCCCAGCGTGAGCGAGGCTACCGAACCAATCGCTACATCGTCACCGAACGGTTGGCCAAGGTCACCCAAAAGCGCCACCGGCTCATCCGCTTCGGCCACGACGAAGAATCGCATCTCACCAATACCCAGCTCGCTGTGCAGCGACACGACGGCATCGCCGCGCAGCAGGGTGGCATCGTCTTCGAGGCCGAGTTCGGGGTCGGCAGCGTCGAGGTCGGCCTGATCGAAATCAGCTGGATCGGCGACATCTGGTTCGCCGTCAACGAGTTCGTCGAGATCGTCGTCGGCAAGCGCATCCAACAGCGCGAGTTCTTCGGGATCGGGTTCTGACGCTTCGAGCAGGTTCAGCCAGCGGCGCGGCTGGGGCTCAAGTTCGGTGAGCTCAACCATGGCGAACGAGTCGAAAACCTCGAGCGCCGAGCACATTTCGGTGCGCAGCAGCTGTCGCTGTGCCCACTGCAGATCGGTCATCGAGCTGCCGCGCAGCCACACCAGCAGCCGCTGGTGGTCTTCAAACCCGGTGAGGTCGTAGCAGCCGCGTAACTCAACACCCTCGTCGCGCAGCTCGGCAAGCACACCATCGAGCTGTTCGATGGCGCGCACCGCCTCTTCACCGGCACCCCCGGTGCGCTGCGACTCACCGTTGCTGCACAGAGTGCACATCAGCGAATACGAAACCTCAGGCGCAGCCAAAGCGCCGCCCGCACTTGCAATCTGGTCTGCCACAGTGGCCTCGCTTAGCGCCCGCGCCGCGGCAACATGAACGCACCGGCGATGATGCCGCCGATGATGGCAACCGTGCCCGCGAGCACGCCCACCGTCAGGGCAGGGCTTTCTTTCCAGAGCCGTCGCGCTTGGGTTTTACGGTCGTCGGCCCACTCACCGAGCCGAGCGGGCACATCAAACTTGTATTCGAGCGCATCGAGCGTTTCGGCCAGTTCGCGACGGGTCTGTGCAATATCGCTGCGAACCTGGGCGGCAGTGCGCTTGGCGGGCTGTTCGGGGGTGGTGTTTTCGTTACTCATACTTGCCGAGTCCTTTCAGCGCATTGAGATCTTGACGTACCGAGTCGAGTGTCTCGGAGGGGACAACACCGTTCATTTTCTTGAACATCGCAATCGCCACAACGGCTGCGATCACCATGATGACCAGCAGTGCGCCAGCCACAATGAGGGCCGAAAGCCACGGAGCGAACACGGTGTTCAGGCCGAGAATTGCCGCGGTGATGAGCACGGCCCAGAGCGTGATGCCCATAAGCGCCACTACCGCGAACAGGCCCGCACCGGTGCCGCCCTTGATAGCTTTCGATTTCATCTCGAGCTTGACCTGCTCGATTTCCGATTTCACCAGGCTGGTCACCAGGCCCGGAACCGAACCGACCAGCCGGCTGGTTTTCTGCTTTGATTTGGGGTTGAACCTGCCGATGCGCATCGGCTCTTCAACATTCGGGAAGGGACCGCTGGCCTCGGCAGCCGGGGTCTTGTCGTAATCGCTCATCCGAGTGTCCTTTCTGCGCCCTGCTCGGCGATTGGCACAATCAGCCTGCTAGGCGGGGTTCGAAACCGTGCCCTCGGGTACGGTGTTGCGTTCGGCCGCCTTACGCTGCGCTTCGCGACGCGAGGCGCCGGTGGCCGCGCGAGTGAGTGCTGAGGCCCCTTTACCGAGCAGCCCAAACGCTTTCTCTACCGCCGAGGGAACGTAGCGGTCAACCAGTCGCTGCACTCGATCGGCCTGCCGCTGCACGTGTTTGGAGTTCCACACTTTGCCAGCCTGACGCGCAATCTGTTCGTAGCGCTCACGGCCGGCACGTGCGCCGAGCACATAGCCGGTAGCGAGACCGGCGAACAGCGCGATTTTCGATGCGGTTTTCATTTGGTCTCCTTCAGGCGACGATCGTGGTTGCCGGCCGACATCGTCACCTGTGCGCGTGTCGACCGGGTTAACCACACCAGGTTAGCGAGCGAATACAACGGAATGCTGACTACCAAATCTCGACGCGCTGCTCGGGCGCAAGCCACATCTTGTCGCCTGGCTGCACATCAAATGCCGCATAGAACGGGGCCAGATTCGAGACGATCTGGTTGCACCGGAACTCGGCTGGCGAGTGCGGGTCGACCGCCAGCATCATCTTGGTCATCTCGGGCCGCTTCTTCTCACGCCATGACTGCGCCCACGAGTAGAAGAAACGCTGCGCGGCAGTGAGCCCGTCGATCACCTCGGGTTCGGCACCGTCGAGGTGGCGCAGATACGCCTTCCAAGCAATACCGAGGCCGCCCAGGTCACCGATGTTCTCACCGATGGTGAACTCACCGTTCACGCACTCACCGTCTGCGCCCTCGGGTGAGAGCCGGTTGTATTGGTCGATCAGCGATGCAGTGTGCTGTTCGAACGCTTCGCGGTCGGCGTCGGTCCACCAATCGTGCAGGCGCCCGTCACCGTCATACTTCGACCCCTGGTCGTCAAACCCGTGACCGATCTCGTGCCCGATAACCGCGCCGATCGCGCCGAAGTTCGCGGCCGCATCCCGGTCGGGGCTGAAAAAGGGCAGCTGCAAAATCGCGGCCGGGAACACAATCTCGTTCTGATGCGGCAGATAGTAGGCGTTCACCGTCTGCGGGGTCATCAACCACAGATCGCGGTCGACGGGTTTGCCAACCTTCGCCCACTCCCAATCGGCGTCAAAACGTGCGGATGCTCGCACATTCGCGATCAGATCGGTGGCGCTGATCTCAAGCTTCGAATAGTCACGCCACTTCACCGGGTAGCCGATCTTGGGCGTAAACTTCGAGAGCTTTTCGAGCGCCCGGTCGCGAGTTTCGGCGCTCATCCAGCTCAGCTGCGAGATCGAGTCGTGGTAGGCACCGAGTAGATCAGCCACCAGCGCATCCATCTGCGCCTTCGCTTCGGGTTTGAAATGCCGTGCCACATACTCACGGGCAATCGCCTCGCCGAGCATCGACTCGACATGCCCCACACCGCGCTTCCAGCGCTCGCGCTGCTCGGGCGCACCAGTGAGCTTGGTGCCATAAAATGCAAAGTTGGCGGCCGAAATCTCGGGCGACAGCACCGCCGCATACGCCAGCACGATGCGCCACAGCAGCCAGTCGCGCCAGTGCTCGAGCTGCTCGTCAACCAGCAACTCGGCCAACCCATCCGCGAAGCTCGGCTCGTTGAGCGAGAACCGCGCAAACGCTTCGACGGGCACCTCGAGCGCGGCAAGCCAGCGCGCAAACCCCTCGCCGGCGAACTTGCCGCGCAGCTGGTCGAGCGTGGTTGGGTTATAGGTGAGGTCGGCCTCACGGGCGCGCACCACATCCCAGTGGTGGCTGGCAATCGCCGTCTCAAGCTCGAACACGCGCTCGGCACGCTCGGCAGCGCCAGGCACCGACACCAGCTCAAACATCCGCTCGATGTGGGCGCGGTAGGCCTCGCGAATTTCGGCATACTGCTCTTCGCGATAGTAGGCCTCGTCGGGAAGCCCGAGACCGGCCTGCTCGATGTACAGCAGGTTGGTGTCGGGATCGGCCACATCGCCGATCACATACAGCCCGAAGAACCCGCCCACACCGTCGCGCTCGTGGCGGCCGATGAGTTCCATCAGCTCGGGCAGATTGTCGACCGCCATCACCTGCTGCAGATCGGGCGTGATCGGGTCGGCACCCAGCTCAGTCAGGCGTTCTTCATCCATGAAGACCGCGTACGCATCCGCCAATTTACGCTGCTCGCTCCCCGCCTCGGCGCTGGCACAATCATCGAGAATCTCACGCACGGCCGCCTCTGCTTCATCGCGCAGAATGTAAAACGAGCCGTACAACGATTTATCAGCCGGAATCTCAGTCTCGGCTATCCACCTGCCGTTGACGTGGCGGAACAGATCATCTTGCGGACGCACCCGCTCATCGAGCTGGTCGAGTTCAATACCGCTGGCTTGCGCGCTGTTATCAGTCATGTCTGGCATCCTACGCAGCCGCAGCTGCGAAGCCGCCCACCACCATCCGCATCAGATTCCACCACCATCGGCACAGAATCCGAGACAATAGCCCGGTGACCCCATCCGTTAATCGGCGCATCCTCACCCTCGCCATCCCGTCGCTCGGCGCGCTCATCGCTCAGCCGCTCATGGTGCTGGCCGACACCGCCATGGTGGGGCATCTGGGCGAACAGACGCTCGCCGGGCTCGCGGTGGGATCGAGCATCATCACCACCGTCACCGGGTTGATGGTATTCCTGGCCTACACCACCACCCCGCGGGTGGCGCGGCTTTTGGGTGCCGGTGACCGCCCCGGCGCGATCCGCGCGGGAATCGACGGTATCTGGCTCGGTTTCGGTAGCGGTGTGGTGCTGCTGCTGGCAACACTCGTAATCGGGCCGCTGATCGTGCCAGTTTTCACCGCCGATGCACTTGCCCAGCAGGCGGCCACCCAATACCTGACGATTTCGGCGTGGGGGCTACCGGGAATGCTCACCGCCATCGCCGCTACCGGGCTGCTGCGCGGGCTGCAGGATGCGCGCAGCCCGCTCATCATCGCCAGCGTCGGCGCCGCGATCAATGTGGTGCTCAACTATCTGCTGATCTACCCCGCAAGCCTTGGCATCGCCGGGTCGGCCCTCGGCACTGCACTGGCCGAAACCCTGATGGCGGTGGCCTATGTGGTGATCGCGGTACGCGCATCCCGCAAGCACGGGGTGTCGCTGCGCCCCGGTATTGGCGACCCGCGCCAGGCCCTCACCGACTCGTCACTCATGATCGCCCGCACCGCAACCATGCGCGTGGCGATGCTGCTGCTGGTGCTGCTTGGCGGGGCTATCGGCGTTTCAGAGCTCGCCGCGCTGCAGGTGCTCGTGACAGTGTTTAATTTGCTCGCGTTCGCTCTCGATGCCCTCGCAATCGCTGCCCAGGCGATGATCGGCCACGATCTCGGTGCCGGCGATACCGGCTCGGTGCGCGGGCTCGTGGGGGTGCTTGTGCGCTGGGGGCTGTGGCTCGGATGCGTGCTGGCCATCCTCATCGCCGCGCTCGCACCGGTGCTCGGCCGGGTGTTCACCTCGGATGCGTCGGTGCTGCAGCTGCTACCGGCCGGTTTCTGGGCGCTCGCGATTGCACTACCGGTGAGTGCGCTGGTGTTTGTGCTCGACGGCGTGCTGATCGGCGCCAGCGATATTGCCTATCTGGCACTGGTCGGCGTGATTAATCTCGCGGTGTTTGCCGGTTGCGCGGCGGCGGTGTGGCTGCTGCAGCCCAGCGGCACCACCGGCGTGATCGCGCTGTGGGCCGCATACGGTGGCGGGTTCATGATCTCGCGCGCGGTAACGCTAAGTTTGCGGGTGCGCACGCAGCGCTGGCTCGGCAATGCCGCCAACTAGAAGAGCGTCGGCGCGCCGACCTGTTCGCCCTTCATGGCGTCATAGTCGAGCACCAGGCAGCGAATGCCCCGGTCTTCAGCCAGCGTGCGCGCCTGCGGCTTAATCTCCTGCGCCGCAAACACCCCCGTCACCGGTGCCAGCAGCGGGTCGCGGTTCATCAGTTCGAGATAGCGAGTGAGCTGTTCCACACCGTCAATTTCACCGCGACGCTTAATTTCGATGGCGATCGACTTGCCCGCCGCATCCCGCGCGAGAATATCCACCGGCCCGATCGCGGTCATATATTCGCGCCGCACCAGGGTGGCGCCCTCTGCTACCCGCTCAATCTGCGCGGCAAGCAGCTCCTGCAGGTGCGCCTCGACACCGTCTTTCATGAGGCCCGGATCTTCACCGAGCTCGTAGGTGTTGTCGTCGAAAAACTCGAAAATATTCACCCGCAGCGCATCACCCGATTTACGGTGCGTCACTTGCCAGCACTCGATAATTCCGGCCTCGCGCTGCTGTTCATCGAGCTCGAGCTGTTCAAACACCGCCGGCGGCGACATCCAGTTGAGCGGCTTATACGAACCGCCATCCGAGTGCACCAGCAGCGAACCATCGGCCTTGTGAATCAGCAACCGGGTGGCTTCGGGCAGGTGGGCGGTGAGTCGACCGGTGTAGTCGACCGTGCAGCGGGCAATAACTAGGCGCATCCCGACAGGCTAGTCGAATTGATTTCGCGTGCGGAACGTACCGCGTAGGCTGCCAGAGATGCGGTTTTTCTTTGATGCGCGGTATATCCGCACCGATTTTCACGACGGGATCAGCCGATATACGGCCGGTCTCGGTAGCGCCGTGCAGCAGTTGGCACCCGATGAGGTGACCTTCCTCATCCATGATGAACGCCAGCTCGCGCACCTGCCCGACGGTGCGCGTTGGCTGCTTTTTCAATCAAATGAATCGCCGCTTGAGCCTATCGCCGCGCTCCGGCTCAACAAATACCGCCCCGATGTGTTGTTCTCGCCGCTGCAGACAATCGGCACTGCCGGACGCAACTTCGCCGCAATCCTCACGCTGCACGATCTCATCTACTACCGGCACCGCAAGCCCCCAACCAACCTCAACCCGCTACTGCGGCTGGGATGGCGGCTGTATCACCTCACCTATTGGCCGCAGCGCTGGGCCCTCAACGGTGCCGACCTCGTGGCCACCGTTTCAAACACCTCGCGTCGCGAAATCCTCGAGCACTGCCTCACCCGCAATGAGGTCGTGGTCATTCCCAATGCCCCGCAAGACCTCGCCGCGCTATTACCAGAGGGGGCATCCGCCACCTCGCCTAACGCCACCCTGCGCGGTCGCAACCTCGTCTACATGGGTTCGTTCATGCCCTATAAAAACGTCGAAACACTCATTCGTGGCATGGCGCAGCTGCCGCAGCACCGGCTGCACCTGCTCAGTCGCATCCGCGACGATCGCCGCCGCGAACTCGAGGCGCTCATCCCGAAGGGCGCCCAGGTGATCTTCCACAACGGCGTCTCCGACGCCGAATATGCGCGCCTGCTTGCCGACGATGCCATTCTCGTTACCGGCTCGCTGGATGAGGGCTATGGCCTACCCATCGCAGAGGCCCTCGAACTCGGCACCCCGGCTGTGGTGAGTGAACTCGACATCTTCCACGAGGTTGCCGGGCCCGGAGCCAAGTATTTTTCGCCCACCGACCCCGAAGCGTTCGCCGCGCGAGTGCGCGAGCTCTCCCATCCCCGCAGCTATGCCACCACCGCCGCCGCCGGACGCGAACACATGCGCCAATACACCTGGGAGCGTTCGGCCGAGCGGCTGCTGGCCGCAGCGCGCGAACTGTACACCGCCCGCAACCGCTGACCAAACCGTCACCGAGCCCCGCTACCCTGACAGGGTGACCGACTTCCGTAACGATTACGACGACGCCGACTTCGACACCACCGAGGTAGCACCCGACGCTCCCCTGCTCGAAGAAGTCGACCCGCAGGCACAGCTGCGCGAGGCCGCGCGCGAAGCCGAGGGTAACTACGCGCATCCAGCAACCGACACCGCCCAGGCCGCAGACGCCGCCCGCGAAGTCACCGGCGACGCCCCCGCCGGCCCGCCGCTACACCGAACGGGCGATAGCGACGGGGCTGGCCGCTTCTCGCCCGCTTCAATCACCGTCGTGCATCCCGAAGCCACCGAAATCGAAACCGACCTCACGCAGCCCGCGTTTCGCCCCGTAACACCGGTCGATTTCACCCACGGCACCGGCGCCGGGCCCTACACCGCCGTGCTCTGGGACCTCGACGGCACAATCTCTGACTCGGCCGCAGGCATCATCACCGCCATGCGCAAAACCTTCGACACCTTCCGGATGCCGATCCCCAGTGAAGCAACGCTGCTGAGCTACGTGGGGCCACCGATCATCGACTCGTTCAAACGTGAACATCTCGACGACGCCATTGAAGTGCAGCACGCTCTGCAAACCTACCGTGAAATCCACGACGAACTCGGCCTCGAAGGCACCCCGCCGTTCGCCGGCATCCCCGAGATTATTCGTGCGCTACACGCAGCCGGAATCCCGCAGTCGACCGCCACCAGCAAACCCGAATCGGGCGCCCGACGAGTGCTGCACCACTACGAACTGCTCAACGAGTTTGCAGCGATCACCGGTGCCAGCGAAGACGAATCGCGTTCAAAGAAAGAAGACGTCGTGGCCGAGGCGCTGCGGCGACTGGATGCGCTGGGCGTCGACCTGTCGAATGTGCTCATGATCGGTGACCGCTTCTACGACGTGCAGGGCTCGGCCCAACACGGGGTGCCCTGCGTATACGTCACCTGGGGCTACGGCCGCACCGGTGAAGACGAGGGCGCAGTCGCGGTGGTGAACACCGCCGCGCAGCTCGCCAAAATCCTCGGTGTGCAGCTGTGAGCGAGCGCCATCGGGCACAGCTGCTGGGGTGCGCCGCGGGACTGCTTTCGCTCGTGCTGCTGAGCGGATGCACGCCACCCGGCGGCCCTGATGCACCCGCAGATCGCCCGCAGACAACCGCCGAGGCCTACCCCAAACTGGCCGGTCAGGTCGAAGACGCTCAGGCGCATCCCGGTGGTGCAAACGGCAGCAAGCAAGCCGAGATGGCAGCCACGGCGCTTGAGGTGCTCGACAGTATCCCGGTGGCCGAGCGCACCGAATGGGACGGCCCCTTCGATCGCGCCGCAAGCTTCGGCGATGGTTGGGCCGACCTTGACGGCGACGGCTGCAACACCCGCAACGAAACGCTCGAGGCGCAGCTTGAACAGGTGCAATTGCTGCGTGATAACTGCCGCGTCGACACGGGCGTGCTCGAAGACCCCTACACCGGTGAAACGGTCACCTTCCAGCGCGGGAAGCACTCAAGCGAGCGAGTGCAGATCGACCACGTCGTCGCACTGTACAACGCCTGGCGCACCGGCGCCCAAGATTTGAGCTACGACCAGCGGGTGGCACTCGCCAACGACCCGCTCAATCTGCAGGCGACCCAAGATTGGGTGAACGACGAAAAAATGTCGTCGGATGCCTCCCAGTGGTTGCCGCCGGATGAGACGTACCACTGCACCTATGTTTCGCGACAGATCGCAGTGAAGGCGACCTACCACCTGTGGGTAACCGAGGCTGAGGATGCGGCGATGCGAGAGGTGCTGGCCGGGTGCCGCTAGCGGAGGCGCGCTGGATGAGATACTGCGGGGCACTTAAGGGCGCATGCCCCTAGCCGATGCTAGATTCGTTCGATATTGGAGTTGAAATCTTCCGGCATCGGAAAACACGGACCGTCAACCCAGATAACCACTTCTTGCCGCCCTCGATACGTATCGTATTCAACAGTCAATACAATACGATTCGCCGAAACAAAGACCGTCTCTATGCCACCGGTGGAGTTCGTCACCTGCCGCGCCTCCCAACCATCCTGAGCCCCCAGGTACTCGCGCACCACCGACTCATAGGCCCTAGCTGACGCCTCATCTTTGAAGAACACCGCGGTCGCCGCTGGGTAGTAGTAGTGGTTGCGTTTGTCACATGAGATCAGGCGCCGCGGTGTTTCTCCGGGTTTCGGTGGCTGAGACTCCGCAGGAAGCATCTGATCTTCAGGAGCAAGCTCGATAAGCTCAATAAGAATACTCGAGATCACCCGTTTCGCACTCTGCGCATCCACAATCGGTTCCCCGGCCCACAAATCCGTACCGGTCGGCAACGGCTGCGCAGAGTTTGACGATGAACACCCCGCCAGCAACAGCGACATCCCCAACAAAAGCGCGGCAGACTTCCGCACGAGAAATTCGCGAGCAACCATCAACTCAAACCCCGCTCAATTCCCGAACAGTGCAACTAGGGCTAGGCCGGGCTAGGGCTTCTTGTAGTCGGGCGCGGCCGGGGCGCCGACGAACTCTTCATAGGTGCGCGCACCCGACTCGTGGTAGGCCGCGGCCACATCCTTACCGACGTAACGGAAGTGCCACGGCTCATACTCGTAACCCACCACATCCTGTGTGCCGTTTTCGTAGCGCAGAATGAACCCGTACTTCCACGAGTTTTCTTTGAGCCACTTACCGGGCTTAGTCTCGCCAAAGCAGCCTTCGAGGATGCAATCGGTGTTGGTTTCGAAAATATCCACCGCCAGGCCGGTCTGGTGCTCGCTGTATCCGGGCTTCGCGCTGGTCGCATCCGCCGCTTCCTGACCGAGCTGCTCAACATATTCGGTGTAGAGCTCAGTCTGCAGCTCGTAACTGCGATAGCCGCTGGCAAAGTCGAGGTGATAGCCAGCCTTTCCGGCCGCATCGTAGAGCTCACGCGAAGCATCCGCCGCTTCGCGACGCATCGAGTGGTCATTCGCAGAGGGAACCCCCACACTCGAGAGCTTGACAAGATTCTTGGGCACGAAGTCTTTTGCGAGCGGACGCTGCTTGTTGACGAGCGTGGTGATGCTGTGCGGGTCGTCAATGTTGATCGCCAGCGACTGCGCGGTTTTGGTGGGCTGCTGCGTTGCAGTGGCGGTGGGCGTGGGGGTGCCGGTTGGGATGCTCGTCGGCTCAGCGGCTGGAGTGTCTGCGGGGATGCTCACGGGCGTGCTGGTGGGTGTGGCTGTGCCGGTGGCTGTAGCCACGGCAATCACATTGTTGCTTCCCGGCGCACCGGCGAGCGCCACACCGGCTCCGCCAACAGCGACGCAGGCGACCACCACTGCGGCAGTCAGACCGATGCGCTGGTTGCGTCGAGCGCGTTTGCGTGCACTCACAGCCGCGGCAATCTCGGCTTCACTGTGTGGCAGAGTGGCCTCGTCAGCTGTCTCGAGCTTCTCAGAATCCGCCACCAAGCATCCCTTCACAAAGAATCATCGCGCCGCAGTCACGCACCGCGTGCGTGATCGCGACATCGGCACTACCAGTGCTGAAGCATAACAATTGCGGCACAATTTCTCAGTAAATAATCTCAAGATCCGCCAGAAGATGCAGGCGGATACCAGCGCACCAATTCAGTGCGCGCCCGCACACGAGTGCCGTGCCGCAACGCCACGATCTCACCGTGCCCGGCCGCGAACACACGCCCCGACTGCCGCGCCAAACGGTCGTCGGCGAGCGCCGATTCGAGTTCGCGCACGCGCTTGCGCAGCTCCGACACCTCGCGCCGCAGCTGCACCACCCGCGAAATCCCCTCCAGGCCAATTCCCGCAGCCGACAGCTCACCGATCTCACGCAGCCGGTTCACATCCGCAGTTGAATAGCGCCGCACCCGGCCCGCGGTGCGCGCAGGCACCACGAGGCCAAGCCGGTCGTATTGCCGCAGGGTTTGCGGATGCATCCCCGCCAATTCGGCTGCCACAGCAATCGGAAACACCGGGTCGTCTTCGCCGAACTGTTTATCGGTTGCCTCCACCACCGCGATCACCTGGCCGTTGCCGTGCGAAGCAGATCTTCGCGCGGGTTCTCGGCGGGCGAGGCGGCGATGAACGCATCCAGTGCCGCTTGCTGCTGTTCATTCAGGTGGTTCGGCACCGCAATCTGCAGCTCAACAAGCAGGTCGCCCGTGTGTTTCTTGGTGGCCACACCGCGGCCTTTCACCCGCAGCACGCGGCCGCCACTCGAATTGGCCGGCACCCGCACCTTCACGGGACTACCCGAGAGCGTCGGCACTTCAACGGTGGCACCGTTGACGGCCTCGGCAAAGGTCACCGGCAACTTCATGCGCAGATTGTCGCCGTCGCGCTCAAACACCGGATGCGAACGCACCGAGATTTCGAGGATGATGTCGCCAGCTTCGCCACCGGTGGGGCTCGGGACGCCCTTACCGCGCAGGCGAATCTTCTGCCCATCCTTCACCCCGGCGGGAATGTTCACGGTGAAACTGCGCCCGTCTGTGGTAGACAGGTCGATTTTGCCGCCGCGCACCGCGGTGGTGAAATCAAGCGTCGTTTGTGCGCGCTGGTCTTCACCCCGCTGCGGGGCCGCGCGGCCACCGAAACCGGCGGGGCCGTATCCGCCCGCTCCACCACCAAATAGGCCGCCGAGCAGGTCTTCATAGCCGGGGCCCGCGCCGCCAGCACGGGTCGAATACGACCAGCTGCCGCCGGTGCTGCCCGCGCCCTGGTTGAACAGGCCACCAAAAAGATCTTCGAAACCACCCGCTGCGCCCGGGCCGCCCGCCGAGAAACGGGCACCGGATCCCATCGCGCGAATCTGGTCATATTCCTTGCGTTTCTGCTGGTCAGAAAGCACGTCGTATGCCTCAGAGATCTCTTTGAATTTCTCTTCGGCGGCCCTATCGCCAGGGTTCGAGTCGGGGTGGTACTTGCGCGCCAGCTTGCGGTAGACCTTCTTCAGCTCTGCATTCGAAACATCGCTGCTCACGCCGAGCGTTTTGTAGAAGTCTTTTTCAAACCAGTCTTGGCTCGCCATAGTTCGTCACCCACTTTCGCTGAGTTTGTTGCTGTGTTTGTTATTGGAGTAATTGCTGTTTGAAGGCTGTAAATGGGGCTGTATGAACAGCGCACAGCGTGCGTGCCTTCGCTCCACACGCTGTGCGCCAAGGAGTGTTCGTGATGCCGCTACGAGGCTGGCACGAATACGGCCACCTTGGCCGGGCGCAGTTCGATCTCACCGATGCGGTAGCCAAGCTCGACCACGTCGGCAATCGTCTCTGCCTCAACCTCGGGGTTGGGCAGCTGCGCGATCGCTTCGTGAATTGTCGGGTCGAAAGTTTCGCCCACGGCACCGTAAGGTTCCACGCCCATCCGTTCGATGATGCCCAGCAGCTTGTCGGCAATAACTCGCATCGCCGACCCGTCTTCGAGGTCGCCCGCCTGTTTGGCACGGCCAAGGTCGTCGACCACCGGCAGCAGCTGCTTCACAACCGAGGCGGTGGCGTGGCTGCGCAATTCGGCTTTTTCACGTTCGGTGCGACGACGGTAGTTGGCGTACTCGGCGGTGACGCGACGCAGGTCTTCGAGGTGTTCCGACTCGGGTGCGGCAGCGTCGGCTGGTTCATCTTCTTCGGCTGCCGGCGGTGCCATCGCCTCGTTGAGCAGATCGCGCAGATCGTCCTCGCTGATAGTGGGCAAATCGTCAGCATCCGACTCGGTGGTCGACTCCGCTGCCGGTGTCTCCACGTTGGCAGGGCTGGGCTCAGCGTTCGCCTCGCCACGGCCGGCGGCCGATGCATCAGCTGCACCGGCCGCCGCCATGTCGTCGCGAACCTCGTCGCCCTCGGGCTGGTTGCGGTTCTCGTCGGTCATGGCGTTTTCTTCTCCGTCTACTTGTTCTGCTCGTCTTCGTCGTCAACAACCTCGGCGTCGACGATGTCTTCATCATCGGCCGCGGCGCCGTCGGTGGGAGCCTGCGGCGCAGCCTCTTCCTGGCTGGCAGCGTAGATGGCCTGGCCCAGCTGCTGCTGCGACTCGTTGAGCTTGTCGAGCGCGGCCTTCACGGCGTCGTCGTCTTCACCGGCGAGTGCGGTCTTGAGCGCGTCGACATCTTCCTGCACCGAGTTCTTCACATCGGCGGGGAGCTTATCTTCGTTCTCGTTAATGACCTTCTCAACCTGGTAAGCGGTCGACTCGGCAACGTTGCGCTGCTCGGCAGCTTCACGGCGCTGCTTGTCTTCAGCCTCGTGCTCGGCAGCCTCGCGGATCATGCGGTCGATGTCTTCCTGCGGTAGCTTCGAGCCACCCGAAATGGTCATCGACTGTTCCTTACCGGTGCCCTTGTCGGCGGCCGACACGTGCACGATACCGTTAGCATCGATGTCGAAAGTGACCTCGATCTGCGGGATGCCGCGCGGGGCCGGAGCAATGCCGGTCAGCTCGAACGTACCGAGGGCCTTGTTGTCGCGAGTGAACTCGCGCTCACCCTGGAACACCTGGATCTGCACCGAAGGCTGGTTGTCTTCAGCGGTGGTGAAGGTCTCGGAGCGCTTGGTGGGGATCGCGGTGTTGCGGTCGATGAGCTTGGTCATGATGCCGCCCTTGGTTTCGATGCCGAGACTCAGCGGAGTGACGTCAATGAGCAGCACATCCTTGCGCTCACCCTTCAGCACTGCGGCCTGCAGGGCGGCGCCAACTGCCACGACCTCGTCGGGGTTCACACCCTTGTTGGGTTCGCGACCGCCGGTGAGCTCTTTCACCAGCTCGGTAACGGCAGGCATGCGGGTCGAGCCACCAACGAGCACCACGTGGTTGATGTCGCTCACCTTGACGCCAGCTTCGCGGATCACATCGTTGAACGGCTTCTTGGTGCGCTCGAGCAGGTCGGCGGTGAGTTCCTGGAACTTCGCACGGTTCAGGGTCGTGTCGAGGTTTGCGGGGCCGTCGTTAGTGAGCGAGAGATAGGGCAGCTGGATGTTGGTGCTGGTCGAACTCGACAGCTCCTTCTTCGCCTGCTCGGCAGCTTCTTTCAGGCGCTGCAGCGCGATCTTGTCGTTCGACACGTCAACGCCGGTCTGGCTCTTGAACTCGCCAACGAGGTAGTCAACGACGCGCTGGTCCCAGTCGTCACCACCGAGACGGTTATCACCGGCGGTGGCGCGCACCTGGATGGTCGAGAAGTCGTCGTCCTTACCAACTTCGAGCAGCGACACGTCGAAGGTACCGCCACCGAGGTCGAAGACGAGGATGAGTTCATCCTCTTTACCCTTGTCGAGACCGTAGGCCAGTGCGGCGGCGGTGGGCTCGTTCACGATGCGCAGCACGTTGAGACCGGCGATCTCACCGGCCTCCTTCGTGGCCTGCCGCTCGGCGTCGTTGAAGTATGCGGGAACGGTGATCACAGCGTCGGTGACGGTGTCACCGAGGTAGGTTTCAGCGTCGCGCTTGAGCTTGCCGAGGATGCGGGCCGAGATCTCCTGCGGGGTGTACTTCTTTGAGTCGATTTCTTGGGTCCAGTCGGTGCCCATGTGACGCTTCACCGACGAAATGGTGCGGTCGACGTTGGTGACCGCCTGGCGCTTGGCCGGCTCACCGACCAGCACCTCGCCGTCTTTGGTGAAAGCAACCACCGAGGGGGTGGTACGAGCGCCCTCGGCGTTGGCGATGACCTTCGGCTCGCCACCCTCGAGGACGGACACGACTGAGTTAGTGGTACCGAGGTCAATTCCAACGGCACGAGACATAGTTTGGGCTCCTTTTGTTTAGGGGGTTGTATTGAGAAAGTTCTCGATCGGGGCTCGCAGCGGGCATTCGTAATGAAAACCCCAGATCAAACCCTGAGTCGATCTGACTCAAGAATACACCTGAGCCAAGTCGTGTCAAGTCTGCAAAGCTGAGAGTTGAGTGTGAAAGACTCAACCTTTGCTCTGCCCGCGCTCGCGGCGCCCGCATCCCTCGCCGCGCGCTCCTCGGCGCACTCCCTCGCCGCATCCCCCTCGCCGCGTCCCCGTCGGCGCACCCTCGGCCCATCCCCGTCGGCGCGCCCTCGGCGCATCCCCTCGACCCACGCCCATCGCCCCACCCCGATTTGTGTGCCTCCGTGGCATTTGTATGTGGTACGCCACACACAATTAACGCGAACCCACACAAAACACGCTCGTCACACCATCGCGCGGCCCGGCCCCGTGCATCCGCTCCCAACTCCCCTCGTGTGTGCCTCCGCGGCATTTGTACGTGGTGCACCACACACAATTAACGCGAACCCACACAGAACACGGTGGGGCGCGGCGGGATGCGGTGGGGCGCGGCGGGATGCGGCGGCGTGCGGCGGGATGCGGCGGCGTGCGGCGGGATGCGGCGGGATGCGGCGGGATGCGGCGGGATGCGGCGGGATGCGGCGGGGCACGGCACGCAAGCGAACACACGAGCAAGCAAGCGCGGCAGCGACCCGACGCATTATTCTGGCGGGTGGCGAATCGCACCGCATCCGCACCACCCCCGGCGAACCAACGCACGACGCAACCTCCGACCATCCACAGAATCGAGGCGACCATGACGAACGAACGGTTCGCACGGCTCAAGCTGCTGCTCGGCGACAACGGCCTCGAAAAACTCCAAAACGCCACGGTCATGGTCGTCGGCCTCGGCGGTGTCGGCTCAGCCTGCGCCGAAGCCCTCGCCCGCGGCGGGGTGGGCACGCTCATCCTGCTCGACCGCGACACTATCGAACCCAGCAATATCAACCGGCAGGCCATCGCATTTGTGTCGACAGTCGGCCGAGTCAAGGCCGAAGTCATGGCCGGCATGGTCGCCGACATCAACCCCGACTGCACCGTCCACGCCAAGCAGGTGTACCTTAACCGCGAGAATCTCGCATCCGAATTCGCCCAGTTCCCACGCCCCGACTACGTGATCGACTGCATCGATGTGGTCACCAGCAAAATCGAAATCGCGCAGTGGTGCGCCGAAAACCGCGTCCACCTCATCTCATCAATGGGCGGCGGCAACAAGCTCGACCCGAGCTATCTCAGCTTCGCGAAGATCCACAAAACCAAACTCTGCCCGCTCGCCAAAGCAATCCGGCAGGTGTGCATCCGCCGCCGCATCCGCGGGCTCGAAGTGCTGTATTCATCCGAAGTGCCGGTCAATATCGCCGATAAAGGCAGCGGCACCAAAGCCGAAACCCTCGGCACCATGAGCTACATGCCGCCAATTATGGGGCAGATGCTCGCTGGCAAAGTGATCCGCCGATTGGTTGGCCTCGAAGAAACTCCACTCGCCCCGCGTATCGGCAACCCAGCCGACGAGAACCAACCCCCAACTGAGTCGTGACCGCCCTGCTCGACACCCACTATCACTACGACTTCCTGCCGCCGCGAGCGCGCGGGCCGTTTCTCCAGCAGCTGGCGGATGAGGGCATCACCGTGGTTGCGCAAACGGTCACGCCGTCGGGATTTGTGCGCCTCGAGGCCGACGAACACCAACGCAAGGGGATGCACGCCAGCAGCCAGTCGCGACCGGTGCCGGCACCACTACTCTCGCTCGGTTTTCATCCCTGGTATCTCGGCGACGATACCGAGCATGAGCTCGAGCTGTTTGCCGATGCGCTCGTGCGCACTCGGTTTATTGGCGAGATCGGGCTCGATTTCGCGCCGCGCCGACTTGCTGCAGTGCCGGCAGCGACACAGTTGACGGTGTTGCGCCGGATGCTGCGGGCAGTGCAGCAGGCCTCGGCCGATCGGCAGTTCATCCTGTCGATTCACGCGGTGCGCGCCGTCACCGAGGTGCTTGATCTGCTGGCCGAATGCCGGGTGGATACTGCCGCAATCGTTCCCGTGTTTCACCGCTTCGGTGGCACAAGTGACCAGCTGACGCGACTGGTCCGCGCGGGTGGATATATCTCGGTGGGCACGCAGATGCTCGACACTAAGCGTGGACGAGCCTACGCCACGCAGGTGCCCAACGATCGGCTGTTGCTTGAGACCGACCTGCCAACCGCATCCGATACCGCATCCGAACACGACCCGGCACATGAGGTGACGGCTTCGCTGCGCGCAACCGTCAACGAACTCGCCCGGCTGCGAGGCCTGGATGCAGCGCAACTTACGGCGCGGATTTCGCAAACAAGCTCGCGGCTGTATGGCGCTGTGAGCTAGTTCGGCAGCTCATCTTCTTCGAGTTCGCGCCCGAGCGATCGGGCTTCGAGATGTTCTGCATGCGCAACATCCCACACTTCTTTGGCGGCGAAAATATTGATGGCGATGATGATGACGCCGAGGATGATGTCGGGCCAGCCCGATCGGGTGAGTGCGGTGATGAACCCGATCAGGATGATGAGGATGTTTACGATGACGTCGTTGCGGGCCGAGAGGTAGGCGACGCGTGCCATTGAGCTTCGTGATTTGCGGAAGGGCACGAGGATGAGCGCGCACACCAGGTTGATAACACCGGCGCCGCCAGCGGTGAGCGCGAGCAGTAATGGGTCGGGTGCGTCGGGGTTGATGACTTTGCGGATCGCTTCACCGGCGGCAAAGAGTGCGGGGATGCAGATCAGGTAGGCCAGCACTTTGCCGGTGACCGCGCGGGCGCGCAGCGACCATCCGAGAGCGAGGAAGATCAGGATGTTGATGGCGACGTCTTCGAACAGGTCGATGGAGTCGGCGAGCAGCGACACCGACCCGAGTTTGAGCGCCATGGTGAACTCGACACCGAAGTAGGCAAGGTTGAGGCCCGCAACCCACAGCACCGCGCTGCGGAGCTTGCGTTTCAGTTCGGGCGAGCCGTCCATACGCCAAGTATCACACCGGATGCGGCGGGCTCAAGACAGTGTTCTCGTATGTTGAAAGCACCGCGTTAAGGTTGCGAAACACGAGGTGGTGGTTGATCGCTTATTCAAGCCGGCTGTGCTGCTTGTGTAAGTTCCCGACAGCCGCGGGCAGCCATCGGGGCAGAACCGCAACTCGGCTACTCGGCGAGCCGATACCTCCGATACTTGTTGCGCGGCGGTGCGGTGGCCTCGACCCTGCCTGTATCAATCAGGTGCTTGAGATCACCAAGAATGGTGTTCGGCGAAACTTCCAGCTGCGCTGCGAGTTCTTTCGCAGCGAGCGTTCCATCTGGTGTGTCGCGAAGTACTTCAAGGAGTCTTGCTTGCCGCTTCATCACCGCAGCGCCGGGCAACTTCGACTCCGCACCCTCTATTTCCTGCCCAAGTTCAGAGTCAACGAGAGCATCCGCATCAGCACTATCGGGGATAGAGTCACATCCCACATTGCTCAGGATGTATTTAGCACCACGTCGGTCGCCGATTTTTTCGGCCAGCCCGGACTGAACAAGTTGACCCAGTTCCCGAGTGGCATCAGCGGAGTGGAGACCCCATCCCTGAAGAGTCTGATTACGAACACTGTCTCCGCCCCGCATGACTGCCAGTGCCTGAATCTGCGTGTCGGTAAGCCCTGAGACGCCTAGGTCTGAGATCCACTCCATCACGTCAGCCGAAAGCAGTTCATGATGGCGCACCGTGACCTCAACGCGCCGGAGATTGGCCTCAAACCTGGGCGGCTTCATGCCGGCTTTGTTCAGCTCCCGGAAAATTGCAGGAATACCTGACCCACGGTTTTCAGCGATCAATGAACCGCTCCCGGGAAGCGGCGTCTCCGAGAGCAATTTGGCGAGTAGTGAGTTCCTCGATGACGACACGTCTGGAGCACCAAAGTCACTTGCACTGACTGATCCAAAGAACCCGCCTGGACTTCGCACCACGAGCCGGTCTGCATACAGCTCAACCTGTACCTGCGACCCTCGTCCCTCGGGCGAATAATCACGGTGCATAAGTGCGTTAACAGTCAGTTCACGCAAGACGCTCAGCGGATAATCCCATCGATCGCGGCGATGCGCGCCGTCAATTATCGACGCTCGCCGCATGTTCCTCATCAGGATCTTCAACACATCTTCGACAACCAGTGGGATTGGCCCATCTACAGTGCGGTTTTCGAGGAACCTCTCACCTCGAGGGCCCTCCTCACTCATGTCAGTACCCGGTACCACGACGACCGATACAAACAACTGAGGGAAGAATTCTTGCGGATAGGCCCCAAATGTCAGAAGCCCGGCCAATGTGGGTCGAATAACACCGCCATCATCCTTGACCACGCGAACGCGGCGCAGCACTGCCTCATCCGATAGATCACCGAACGCCCTCGGAGATTGGGTACGCAGCCTTTCAATATAGTTCTCAGTCAGGTCGGCATCCAGATCAGAGAGCACCGCTTCGGGAACAACCTCCATGTCATAGGTAGGTTGCTTCCTATTTTCAATGAGCCGATTCACTTCATAGGTGGTCAGCCTGTGGTCACCCTCACCTGTTCGTATGTAAGACCCTCCGTATTGTCCCTGCGTTTCGATGTAACAGGGCTTCGCATCAGCAGCTAGCTCGGGAACATCAAAGCGAACGATTCGGTGCCCGTCATCAATGAGCTGGATCTCGATTTCCCCACGAACGGGTGGGTGGAGCCTATTGACTGCAACCCCAGCCAACGCATCTCTCAGCGCATCTGCATCGATCTCAACCGGCTCAAAAGAGCTATCGCTCAGCCCGAGCAAGATCGTGCCGCCTTCTCCGTTCGCGAATGCACTGATGGTCGCCAGCAACGATTTTGGAAAACCCCCTGAAGCGGCTTTGACCTCAACACTGGTTGGTTCTGCACCGTGCGCACGGAGACGGTCGACAAGGTCTTGTGTATCGGTCATGCAACACCACCAGTTAGATCAAGCAGTCAGGCCAATTGTGAAGATGTGAAGATGCCTGTGAAGATACCTGTGAAGATGTGAACACGGCTGTGAAGGTAGCATGCGCGCCACCTCACCAAAAGCTTTTCGACGAATTAGTGCTCTTCTTCTTGTCCGGGGACGTGCACGAAAAAACGCGACGAGATGGCGAGCAATTCGCGCATGAGTTCGTATTGGCCGCCGTGCATGTTCCAGATTTCGTCTTCGCCAGCCGCTTCGGGTCGCTCGTAGATCGCGTCGGTTGCGTTGACATCGGCCAGCCAGCCGTTGTCGTAGTACGCCATCAGCGGCTTCATGGCTTCGTTGTATGCCGCAATAGCTTGGAGCCCTTCGGCAGCTTTTTCGTATGCGTCGCGGGCTTTCATGAGGTTGTCTTGCGCGATGTTCAGGCGCTCGAGAGCCGCCTGCTGTTCTGGGGTGTGCTCGGCGGGTGCAGTGTCGTTGCTCATGGTTTTACTGTGGCACACGGCGACCGCCAGCAGCAACGGGTCGGGGGCCTCGGGATTCAGAATCTTATTGATGGCCTCGCCGCCAGCGAACAGGGCAGGGATGAGGATGATGACCGCGAGTACTTTGCCGGTAATCGCGCGGGCACGCAGCGACCAGCCGAGCGCAATGAAGATGAGCACGTTGATCGCGACATCTTCGAACAGGTCGATGGAGTCGGCCAGCAGCGCATCCGAGTGCGGGTGGGGCGGCGTCAGTGCAACAGCTTGGACCGGCCAACCGCACGGATTTGGCATTAACAGGCACACGGACACAGCATTGACAGCTCTAGCGACTAACTGATAAGCCCCCTTATCAACTATTCATTGGGAAGATGTTGAAGGCTCGCTATACGCTGCAAGCAACAGACAACGAACTGGCTCAATAGGCGCGGAAGGAGGCCGCCATGTCGACTCTGACAATGTCGTCGATCGCCCAGCTGGCACACGTGGAGCGGTCAACCGTCTCGGTTTGGCGCAGCCGCTTTGGTGCCGACTCTGCCACCCCATTCCCGGCGCCGGTTCCGGGCACCGAAAACCGATTCGCCACCGACGAGGTGGTGCGCTGGCTCGTTGACACCAAGCACGGCAATAATCGCGAAGTCGAGTTTGATGCACCGCTGTATGACAGCAATCTGCAAGACCTTCTGTCGCCAGCCCACCGCGAACGCGTCATCTCGCTACTCGCACAGGCCCGCGACCACAGCTGCCTGCCGAGTGAGCTTGAAGAGTCCGACATGGCGCAACAGCTTGACAAGCTGTGCGATGCCACCTATTCCGCACAGTCAGCCCTGCAGACCCTGGCGAAGCATGTCGCGCTCACTGAGGAGGGCGTTCGCGAGGAGTCGCTCACCACCAAGGGCATCAATCTGGTCATGGCGGTGCTCGATGCGCTCGCCGAAGATGGCCAGCGGCTGCTCACTGCTTGGTCACTCGGTGCCGCGGCTTTGCTTGCGCGAAACACCTCTGCCGCCGCGGAGCTCCACGAAGATCTCGCGGATGCAAACGCCACGGCCCAGCTTTTCGGCCAGTGCTTCACCCCGCCAGCTGGCCCCGCGGGGTCGAAACTGCATGTCTACATGGCGTTCCACGACGTCGACGACACGCTTTTCTCCGGTATCGAACAGATGGTGCTCGAGCTCGGCCCCTGGGATGCGGCGGTCATTATTGCCCCGACCTCGCTGCTGGTGGATAATCTCGTAGATTTGCCCGAAGCAGCGGCCGCTCGCACGCACCTGCTCGCTCCGCCCCGGGCAGCCACCATCACGCCGCTGCGCTATGTCGCGGCGCTCCCCCAGGGGCTCACTCGCAATAGGGGCCGCATGGCTCTTGGGATGTGGGTGCTCGCGCACACTGAAGATGAGTTCACCGCGTGCGCTTCGCTCCGCCTGCAGAAGCTTTCGGTTGCGGCAGTCGAGGCGATCGCCGGTGATGCGCTTGCAGCTGCGGCAGGTGGCCAGACTGCACGCGAGCGCGGGTTCTTGTCGACCGTGCGGGTGAGCACTAGTTGGCTCGCGAAGCAGCCGCACCTACATGTTGCCCGCCGGCAGTCACTGCCGCTCGACCCGGGCTCGACGCTCGCGCAGGCTTGGACGCTGCGAGATGAGGTCACCGAAGCACTCGATCACCTGGTCATTGAGCCCTCGAACGATGGATCCGATGCGACCATCCCGCACCTGACTTGGCGCGCTGCCACCCGCGCGCGCCGCGCACTTTTCAAAGACATGCCCGGTGCAAAGTTCAGCGGCACGCTCACGCCGCTGCGCAATCGCCAGCAACCGGGAGCGACAGAGTGCTGGGAACGCGAGCAGCTCATCAACCCGACTGTGCCGCTGCGGCTATTCGATCGTTTCGAACTCGAGCTCAACACTGCGAATGCTCCGCTGACGCAGCCGGGTGATGTGGTGTATCTACCTGGCAATGAGCCAGCCGCGCTGGTCGATGGTGTGGGCGGCCGCTTTGTGCGGGCGCCGGTGCGCATCGCGCGGCCAATTCCCGCGCGGCTGCTGCATGACGATCTCGAAGTCGGCACCGTCGCATCCGTACTTGCCGAAGATATCCGCGCCGGTGCGGCGGCAGCGCCAGATGAGCCGCGCATCCGTGCCGTCGCTCGCGAGCGTCTCGAAGACCTCGCCGAGGTCGCGCGCGATCTTGAAGCACGCCGCGAAGCGCATCGCGCCGAAATCGTGGCACTCACCCGTCTTGAGTCCCACTTGCTCTCCGGAGTTTCCGGTGGCGCACTCACTGTAAGTTCACTCTCAGATCGAAAGGATCGCTAACCATGACCGCGAAGGCTGCGCCTTCAACTTCGCGTGAGTTGAAGGCCACACTCTGGAAGGCCGCCGATAAGCTGCGCGGTTCGATGTCGGCGTCGCAGTACAAGGATGTTGTACTCGGCCTGATTTTCTTGAAGTACGTTTCGGATGCGTTCGATGAGCGCCGCGAAACCATCCGCGAGGAGCTGGCTGGCGAGTCAGAAGACTTCATTGCCGCCACGCTCGAGGAGCGCGATGAGTACATCGGTTACGGCGTGTTTTGGGTGCCGGATGTGGCGCGCTGGAGCTACCTGGCTGCCAATGCGAAGGGCATTCCTGCCACCGCTGAAAACGACGCGCACTCGATTGGTGAGCTGGTAGATCAGGCGATGGAGTTCTTGATGCGCGAGAACGAGTCGCTGGTGGGCACGCTGCCGAAAATTTACGGTCGCGACAATATTGATCAGCGCCGTCTCGGTGAACTCATCGACCTGCTCAACTCGGCGCGTTTCAGCGGCCAGGGCCCAGGCAAGGCCCGCGACCTGCTGGGGGAAGTGTACGAGTACTTCCTCGAGAAGTTTGCGCGCAGCGAGGGCAAGCGCGGCGGCGAGTACTACACGCCAGCTTCGGTGGTGCGCACACTGGTGGAGATTCTGGAGCCGCACGAGGGGCGCGTGTACGACCCGTGCTGCGGTTCGGGCGGCATGTTTGTGCAGGCCGAGAAGTTCTTGACTCGCCACAATGAAGACCCGCAGTCGATTGCGGTGTACGGGCAGGAGCTCAACGAGCTGACGTGGAAGCTCGCGAAGATGAACCTGGCCATTCACGGCATTGATTCCACGGGGCTCGGCAGCCGCTGGGGTGACACGTTCGCGCGCGATATTCACCCGGATATGACGGCTGATTTTGTGCTCGCGAACCCGCCGTTCAATATCAAGGACTGGGCGCGCAGCGAGGATGATCCGCGCTGGCGTTACGGTGTGCCGCCGGAGCGCAACGCCAACTTTGCGTGGATGCAGCACATTCTGTCGAAGCTGGCGCCGAACGGTGTTGCCGGTGTGGTGATGGCGAACGGCACGATGACGTCCACCCAGTCGGGCGAGGGCGAGATTCGTCAGGTCATGCTCGAGGATGACGTGGTCTCGTGCATTCTGGCGTTGCCGAGCCAGCTGTTCCGCGGCACACAGATTCCGGTTTGTGTGTGGTTCTTTGCCAAGAACAAGGATGCGGGAGTGCGCGGTTCGATTGATCGGCGCGGCGAGGTGCTGTTCATTGATGCGCGCGAGCTCGGGCACATGGTCGACCGCACGGAGCGCGCCTTTTCGGATGACGATATTGAGCTGATCGCAAACACCTTCCGCACCTGGCGCGGTCGCCCGAGTGCGAAGGGCGAGTATGAGGATGTGCCGGGTTTCTGTAAGAGCGCGACGCTCGAGGAAATTCGCGAGGCCGACTACATGCTGACGCCGGGCCGCTATGTGGGGATTCCCGAGGCCGAGGCCGATGATGAACCGATTGATGAGAAGCTGGCGCGACTGACGCGCGAGCTAAACGAGGCACTGGATGAGTCGGCCCGGCTTGACGCCGAGGTCCGCAAGCAGCTCGGGAGGATTTCATGACTAAGAACCTCGTTCCGATCACTCAATTCCTGACCAATTTTGATGCCGCTCGGGTTCCCGTTCGTGCCGTTGACCGCGAACCGGGAACGATCCCCTACCTAGGCGCGTCTGGAACGGTCGACCACGTTGCCGGGTGGACGCATGAAGGTGACTACCTCTGTATTTCAGAAGACGGAGAAAACTTGCGAAGCCGCCAAACGCCGATTGCGTGGGCCCAACGAGGTAGGTTCTGGGCGAATAACCATGTGCATGTTCTTGGCGGAGTCTCTTTGGAGCGGCTTAGGTTCTTCGCTGCTGCGGTAGCAGTAACGGACATCTCGGGTGCGCTGACTGGTTCTACTCAGCCAAAACTAACTCAGCGTGCATTGGATCAAATCCTTATCCCCGAGTTCGACGCTTCCGCTCAGACAGCAATCGGTGAGGTACTCGGCGCGCTCGATGACAAGATCGCCGCGAACCTCAAACTGGAGCAAACGAGTCTCGAATATTTGTCGGCTCGATGGGAAACGCTCACATCGACCGAGGTCGAGCTGGTCGACTGGGACTCAGTTATCGAAACCAGCCCTAGGCTGCCTAAACCAACTAGCGCGCCCTACACGTTCCTCAATATGCGGGACCTTCCCACCGGTGGATTCTCACCAACTGAATGGGAAACGCGAGATGCATCGAGCGGAACTCGATTCCAGAACGGCGACACCCTGCTCGCTCGAATCACACCATCACTTGAGAACGGCAAGCTCGGGTTCGTGGATTTCCTAGCACCCGAAGAAGTCGGTACTGGCTCAACGGAATACATCGTCCTTCGCCCGAGAATCGGGACGCCACCAGTTCTCCCGTACCTCATCGCGAGAACGAACGAGTTCCGGTCATTTGCGATTCCATTGATGAGCGGTACGTCTGGAAGACAACGGCTTCAGGCTAACTCTCTCTTTGATTACAAGATCGCATGGCCGAAGTCGAACGTTGACCTGGATTTCTTCTACCAAGAGAACGAATCGATCCGACAACGCCTGACAGCGGCACGAGATGAAAACCGCGTCCTCGCCCGCACTCGCGACGAGCTCCTCCCCCTACTCATGAACGGCACCATCACGGTCCGTGAAGCCGAAGATCGCACCAAGGAGGTGCTGTAACCGTGTCATTCATTAGCGAGGCCGACTGGGAATACTGGGCACTCGATGTGCTCGGTGAGCTCGGCTGGCAGCACCGCGACGGCTCAGCCGTCGCTCCCGGTACTGGCGAACGATCAAGCTGGCGCGACCTCGTGCTTGAAAACACCCTGCTGCGTGCCCTTCGCAACCTCAACCCCGAGGTCCCCGAACAATACCTGCGGCAGGCAATCGCCGAGGTGACCACACCGCAATCGCAGGATGCCATCACCGAGAACTACCGCATCCACCAGATTCTCGTGAACGGCTACCGCGGCATCGTCTACATCGACGATGCCACCGGCACCGAGCAGAACCCAACCATCCGGTTCATCTCGGCCGACCCCAGCCGCAATATCGCCGAGGCCATCAACCAGGTCACCATCCGCAGCCGCGAACACGAGCGCCGCTTCGACATCGTGCTCTACCTCAATGGCCTGCCGGTGTCGTTCATCGAACTCAAACAGGCTGGCAGCAAGAACGCCACCGCCGAGCAGGCCTACAACCAGCTGCGCACCTACCTCAGCGAGTTCCCGATGGCGTTTCGCTTCGCCACATTCGTTGTCGTCACCGACGGCATCACCGCGAAATACGGCACCCCGTTCACCCCCTGGAACCACTTCGCGCCCTGGAATGTGGACGATGACGGTGCCCTGCTCGCAGCCCTCGAAGTCGACGCCGACGGCCGCGCCGGCACCCAGTTTGAATCCACCCTCCACGGCCTCTACAACGAAGAGCGCTTCGGGCAACTCATGCGCGAGTTCATCGCCTTCGACGAAGACGCATCGGGGCTCACCAAGCGCATCGCCAAACCCCACCAGTACTTCGCCGTCTCGAAGGCTGTCGGCAAGACCGCCTACGCCATGCGTCACGATGGCCGCGCTGGCGTGGTGTGGCACACGCAGGGCTCCGGCAAGTCGATGGAGATGGAGCTGTTCACGGCCAAGGTGCTGCGCGACCCCGCCTTCGCCAACCCCACCGTGGTCGTGATCACCGACCGCACCGAACTCGACACGCAGCTTTTCGACAGCTTCGCGAAATCGACGCTGCTGCCCGAGCATCCGCAATCGGTCAATTCCCGAGCCGAACTGCGCAACGAACTGGCTGAGCGCCGCACCGGCGGCATCTACTTCACCACCCTGCAAAAGTTCGGGCTTACCGCCACCGAACGCGAAATGGGCGCCGAGCATCCGATGCTGTCTGATCGCCGCAACATCATCGTGGTGGTGGATGAAGCTCACCGCAGCCACTACGACTCCCTCGACGGCTACGCCAGCCACCTGCGCTCTGCTCTCCCGCACGCGACCCTCATTGCGTTCACTGGTACGCCAATCGCCGAGGGCGAGCGCGACACCCGCCGCGTGTTCGGTGACGATATCGACGTGTACGACCTCTACCGCGCGGTAGAAGACGGCGCGACCGTCCCCGTCGCGTTCGAGCCCCGGCTCATCCAGGTGGCCCGCGCCGAGGGAATGGATGATGACAAACTCGACAACGCCGCCGAAGAAGCCACCAGCGGCCTCGACGAGGCCGACCGGAAACGCCTCGAACGCAAAATCCTTGCGCTCGAAACCCTGTATGGCGCCCCCGAACGCATCAAGGTGCTTGCCGCCGACATCGTGGCCCACTGGGAACAGCGCCGCGAAGCCATGCAGCAATTCATCAGCTGCCCCGGCAAGGGAATGATCGTGTGCGCCACCCGCAGCATCGCCGCACAACTCTACGAAGAGATTGTGAAGCTGCGGCCCGACTGGCACGATGACGCCGACGACAAGGGCCGCATCAAGGTGGTTTACACCGGTCAGCCCACCGATCCGCCCGAGATCACCAAACACCTGCGCCGCCCAAGCGCCATCGCCGCAGTCAAGAACCGGATGAAAGACCCCGATGACGAACTCGAGCTCATCATCGTGAAAGACATGATGCTCACCGGGTTCGACGCGCCGGCCCTGCACACGCTTTATGTCGACCGGCCGCTGCGCGGCGCCCTGCTCATGCAGACCCTCGCCCGGGTGAACCGCACGTTCCGCGGCAAGGAGGACGGTCTGCTGGTGGCTTACGCACCGCTGACCGACAACCTGCAGGAGGCGCTGAGCGAATTCACTCGCCCCGGTCCCGACGGCAACCGCCCCACCTTCCCTGGGAAAACCGCGGACGAGGCGCTCGAGCTGCTGACGAAAACGCTCGCCAAGCTCGACGAAATCACCGGTGCACAGTGGCGCAGCGACATTGAACAGGTGGGCCATCAACAGGCGGTCCTGCGCACGGTGTCGCACCTGCGCTCCCCCGCAACACCCGGCAACCGGGTAGAAGGTGACCCAGAAGCGCGACCACTGGCCACCCAGTTCCACACCTGGTCGGCACGGATGGCACGAGCCTGGGCGCTCACCGCGAGCAACCCCGACGCCGAGCAGTACCGTGGCGCGGCACGCTTCTACGAAGAGGTGCGTGTGTGGATGGCAAAGCTCGACGCGCAGGAACGCGTCGCCCGCGGTGAACCCATCCCCGAGGAAGTCAGCCGCTTGCTCGGCAACCTGGTGGTTACCTCAACCACTAGCGAGGGTGTCATTGACATCTACCGCGAAGCGAATGTCGAGTTGCCCGACCTGAGCCAGCTCACCCCCGAGTGGGTTGCCGACGCTGCGCAACCGAGCAAGGCACAACTCGCGATCGAGGCGTTGAAGGCGCGCATCCTCGAAAATTCACGCGAGGCCACTCGCGGGAACGAGGTGGCGGCTGCCAAATTCTCGGAACGCGTGAACAACCTGATGATTCGCTATACAAACCAGCAGCTCACCAATGCCGAGGTGCTGGCGGCACTCGTGGAGCTGTCGAAGGAAGTGGTTGCGGAAGCATCCCGCGGACAGCAATTCTCGCCGCCGCTGAGCGCCGACGAGCTCGCGTTTCACGACCTGCTCGCGCTCAACGAATCGGCCATCACTGAGCTCGGTGATGACACTCTCGCGGCCATCGCGCGCGACATCGTTGCCACGATGCGCCGCGACACCCGCACCGACTGGACTGTCCGCGCCGATGTGAAGGCGAAACTGCGCGCCACCGTGCGCCGGCTGCTGCGCAAATACAACTACCCGCCCGACAAGACCGATGAGGCAATCAAGGCTGTGATTAGCCACATGGAGAACATCGCGCCGCGATTTGCGGAGGAGCAGGGTGGTGCCGAAGCGGGTGACCGATGAGTAGTTCGACCATTTATCACTACACAACCGCCCAGGGCCTGCTTGGGATTATTCAGAATCAAGAAATCTGGGCCACGCGCAGTCTGTTCTTGAATGATCCAAGTGAAGTGGTTTTCGCAGCGACCACGCTCGTGGACATGCTCCAGGCGAGACTTAAGGACGCTACTAATGAGTCTGTAAACCTACCGGTCTTGGAGAAGCTCATCGAGCGAATTCCTCGGGAGTTCGCACAGCCTCTGCTTTTCGAACAGTACGTCGAACACGTGCCGTTCATTGCGAGTTTCAGCCGCGACTCCTCGTGAGATCAAGGAAGGGCATGAGAAGAACTTCGGGCTCTTGACGCACGTTTCCGATGTGAAGTATGGCGTCGACCCCATCAAATCACTCGTTGAAGAATGTTGGGAAGCAGTAACGAGTCCTGACGAAGTCGAAGACGAAGACCAGACAGCACGCGCAGTCATCAGCCGACTCGCAGGAGCTCTGCCCCTAATCAAACACGAGGCGCACCAGTCTGAGGGCGAGACGCGACTTCTTGCAAATGAAACCGGGGACCTCGCGCCCTTACGCCGAGTGAGAACGACAGATAGAGGCCTCGCTTCATACCACGCCGTGACTTTTCCGCCCGAGGCCATCGTGAGTATTCGATGTGCCCCGGAACCGACCTCGCGACCACGAAGTCAGCCTTGGCTGACCTCTTGGGTGATGGCGGACGTGGCCGCTGGGCTCACGTACAAATCGAACACAGCACCATCCCGGTGGTGCTGTGAATAACTCCGCCTGTGCATAGTCGCGTTAGTGTCGGTGGCGCTAAGTACAGTGAGCCATACTCGATCACATGAAAAGGGAGGACGCGATGACGTTGGCCGAGCTGAGCGAACTTATTGAAGTTCAGCAGTACCGTGCAGACGATATTGCTTCGCGCCGTGCCGAACTACTTCGCAGCGTCGGTAAGTCCTACGACGAGCTCATCCGCATTGAACGTGAGCACGAGCTGACTCTTGAGGAAGATGCCGTACTCCAGCAGCTTCGCAGCTTGGATTTCCTCGAGGGTAATGAGCGGGACAACTGACACTGCTGGCGATCTCAGCGATCTCAACCGACGCAGCCGAGAATTTGCTGGCGAAGTGCTCTTCATGCTGAGCGAGGTTCTACCCGGTGAAGTCAAGTGTTTCCTGCCCCAGGTAGCAACCGATGTCGACAAGGCGACCGTGACCGTCGACTTCATCCGGATCCCGATGTATGTCGAGCAACAGGAAATCCTCAACCTGAGCATCTCGTATCACCTCACTGCACGCGCGCCCGGTGATGGCAGTCTTACAGTCGAAAAGTCCGCGTTTAAGTTCTGGGTGCACGGCGTCAAGATGCCGCTGTTCACTCTCGACTACTTGCGGAACGCGAGCGGAGGTATTCCGGTTGCCCATTACAACGTCTACGCAAAACGCGACGACATGACGTGGGCCATGGCTAACGCAGGCCGAGCTTTTCGAGGAAAGCGCCGCCGCAAGCGGATTGACCAAGGCGAGCGATCACCCCAGTTCAGCGACCTGCACTTCCCCACCGGGGGTTCTCGGTTTCGACCCTCGCTCGAAGATGTATTGCAATTCGCAATTCTTGAATTTGGCATTGATACGCGACCCGACGCAATCGCGACGCTTGCAGAAGGGCGACGAAATTGGCGCCAACTGCAGCTTCGTGCGGCGATCGGAGACAACCTGCTCACAGCCGCTGATGAGCTACGAGCCCACGGCTTTGAAGTTGTCGCCCCGAAAAAACAATTTGCTGCTCGTGCCGAACGCCTTGAGCAGTATTGAGTGGTTTGAAGCGACAACCCCAGTTCGCCCGCTGTTCACCCGCGGCAACCATGCTGCATCCAGGCACTCGCATCGGCGCAGCACCTACGCGCACCGACCGCGAGCTCACCCCAAACCAGCAGCGTCGATGAAGGACAAAATCCGTGAAACTCCGCACCGCCGTGCTCACTGCTGCCGCTGCAGCACTGGCACTTTCGAGCGTCGCAACCACCGCGGTCGCTGAAGAATCCGCATCCAGCACTGAAAGCCTGAAGGTCGCCACTTTCAACGCCAGCCTCAACCGCAACGAATCCGGACAGCTGCAGGCCGACCTCGGCACTCCCGACAACGAGCAGGCCCAAAACATCGCCGAAACCATCCAGCGCACCGAACCCGATGTGGTGCTCATCAACGAGTTCGACTACGACGCCGAAGGCAAGTCGGTGCAGCTGTTCAGCGACAACTACCTCAAGCGGTCGCAGAACGGCGCACCCGCCATCGACTACCCCTATTCGTGGAGCGGCCCGGTGAACACCGGTGTTCCCAGCGGTTTCGACCTCAACAACGATGGCAAGGTCGGCGGCCCCGATGACGCGTTCGGGTTCGGGCTGTTCCCCGGCCAGTACGGCTTCGTCGTCTACTCGAAATACCCGATCAGCACCGAGGATGTGCGCACCTTCCAGAACTTCCTGTGGAAAGACATGCCCGGTGCCTACCTGCCCGAAAACCCCGACGGCACGCCCTGGTACAGCGAAGAAGAGCTCGCGGTGATGCCACTGTCATCGAAAACTCACGCCGATATCCCCGTGGATGTGAACGGCACCACGGTGCACGTGCTCGCCGCGCATCCCACCCCGCCATCGTTTGACGGCGAAGAAAAACGCAACCAGAAACGCAACCACGACGAGATTCGCATCTGGAGCGACTACGTTTCAGGCAATGCCGAATACCTCTACGATGACAAGGGCGTAACCGGTGGGCTCGCAGCCGACGCCAACTTCGTAATCGTCGGCGACTACAACGCCGACCCGTTCGACGGCGACTCGTGGCAGGGTGCGATTGATCAGCTGCTCAAGAACGACAACATCCTCGACCCCATGCCTACTTCGGCAGGCGGCGTTGAAGCTGCTGGCCAGGGCGGCGCAAACGCAACCCACGTCGGCGACCCGAAGTACGACACCGCCGACTTCAACGACAGTCCCGCCCCCGGTAATCTGCGCGTCGACTATGTGCTCGCGAACAGCTCGGCTACAGCAGTGGATGCTGGCGTGTTCTGGCCCACACGCGACGACGAGCTTTTCCGGCTGACGGGTGAATACCCCTTCCCCACCTCAGATCACCGCCTCGTGTGGGTGAACTTCGAGTTCCCGGCGGCAGCATCCGCAACCCCCGAACCCACCGAGACCCCGCTGCCACCCGCCACAGAAACCGAAACCTCCGACCCCACTGCAACTGCGGCGCCTGCGCCCGAGACTACGGCTGCCACCATCGCTGCGCCGGTGCCCGCTACAACTGATAACGGTCGCCAGGATGCAGCCGCCAAGCTCGCGACTACCGGTGCATCCGGTCTTTCGATGCTGGTCGGGGCAGCGGCCGCGGTAATCGCCGCCGGCGTCGCATTCACGCTGCGCCGCCGCAACGCCGACCGCTAGCGCCGTGGCCCCTGAGTGGGAGCTCGCCAAGTGCGGGCTCCCACTTCGCTTCTGCTTCTGCGCTCGCCTCCGGCCTCGTCACGGTGCCACTTGCCGCACATCCCCCAGTAAATGGCACCCCCACCGACAAATGGCACCCGCATGCCGGTGCCACTAGTACGCAGCGGTGCCACTTGTGGCACATCCGCCTGCAAATGGCACCACCACCGAGCACACTCAGCACCACCGCACTCGCCCACGCCTACCAACTCCCCACCCGCACAGCGCAGCCACGGTGCCACTTCCGACACACCCGCCTGCAAATGGCACCACCACCGACAAATGGCACCCACATACCGATGCCACCAGTACGCCGCGGTGCCAGAAGCGCAGGGAGGCGCGGTGCATGGGTGACGTGAGTGGGAATGGGTGACGTGGGCATGTGCGGGCGGGCACGAGCGGGGCGCGAGTGGAGCGCCCCACACTGCATCCACGTTGTGTGTGCCTTCGCGTCATTTGTATGTGGCAGAACACACACAAATGACGCGGAGCCACACAATTCCGAACGGGAAGCCACGATTCGGCGGGCGGGGAGAAGGCGGGCGGGGAGAACGCGGGCGGGGAGAACGCGGGCGGGGAGAACGCGGGCGGCGGGCGCTGCAACAATAGGGATGCACGAGAAAGGAGCCTATGGACGCGTTCATCACGCTCTTCGCGATCAGCTGGCAGGAGGCGGTTGCGGTCGTGGTCTCGGCCGTGGCCATCTACTTCGTTTTTTTGCTGCTGGTGCGGCTGCTCGGCGCGCGCGTCATCTCGCAGCTGTCGACATTCGATGCGCTTGTAGCCATCATGCTCGGCGCGGTCGCCGGCCGCGTCATCCTGATGGACACACCGGTTCTGCCCGCGGGCATCCTGGGGCTGGGAACGCTTTTTCTGCTCGAAGTCACGATCGGCCAGCTCGGTCGCCACGCCCGCGCCGATCGGATCATCAACGAGCGCCCCATCGTGCTCGTTGATGCCGGCGAAGTTTTGGATGCGGGGCTTCGGCAAGCTCACATGTCTCGGGATGAACTGGCCAGCTCACTGCGCCTGGCCGGAGTGCGGCAGATCAGCGAAGTAGAACTCGCGGTGTTTGAACCAAACGGGCGAGTGTCAGTGCTGCGCACCGGTGCCACCATCGATGCTGAGGTGCTCGGCTCAGTTCGGCGCACCCCTAATTCTCGCCAATAACCCACTGGCAACCTCGGCCACCTACACTGCGGCACGTGGATCAGTTCACCGACGCACAATATTCCCACCTGCAGATGCTCGACGGCACCGAACTCAGCCGTCAAGAACAGCGCCGGCGCGCTCGTGCCTGGCAAATGTACGACGTCGCTAACTCGGCGTTCCAGGCGATCGTGGTGACGTTCGTGTTTGCCACCTATCTCGCATCCGATCTGTTTCTCGACCCCGAGGTAGTGGCGCTCGGCGCCGCCAACCCCGACAATCCCGTCTACCGCGCCGCGCAGGCGGGTTCGCAGCAGATAATCTCGGGGCTCGACCTGATTGCCGCGATCATCGTGGCCGTGCTGGCGCCCGCGCTCGGCCGTGCCACCGACGGCAGCGGCCGCCGCAAACGCCTCATGGTGGCGTTCTCGATGGTGACGATCACCGCGATGTTTGCGATGTTCTTCGTCTACCCGGGTGCCGAGTTCCTCTTCTTCGGGGCGCTGCTGCTGGCGATCGGCATCGTGTTCTCTGAGCTCGCGGGCGTGAACTACAACGCCATGCTCTCGCAGGTGGCCACGCGCGAAAACGTTGGGCGGGTATCGGGCACCGGTTGGGGGCTCGGCTATCTCGGATCGATCGTGTTGCTGCTGGTGGTGCTGGTGCTGTTCATCCAGAACTTCAACGGGGATGCGCCGGGCGCCGGCATCCTCGCGGTGCCCGATGGGGCTGACGGCGACGCGCTCAACATCCGGTTGACGGTGTTGGTTTCGGCGGTGTGGTTCTTACTGTTCATGATCCCGATCATGCGGCGCGTGCCCGAGGCGGCGCCGAATGTTACTGAAAAGCAGGTGAGCCTATTCGGTGCCTATCGCGAGCTCGGTGCCACTATCGGGCGGTTGTGGCGCGGCGACCGCAAATTGCTGCAGTTCTTGCTGGCGTCTGCCGTTTTTCGCGACGGTCTGGGTGCGGTGTTTGCGTGGGGTGCGGTGCTTGCCGCGCAAGTGTATGGCTTTTCGAGTTCTGAGGTGATCTATTTCGCGGTGGCCGCTAACCTCGCGGCGGGTGTGGGCACGCTCGCCTCGGGCCGGTTGGATGACCGGCTCGGCCCGAAGCCGGTGATTTTTGGTTCGCTGCTGTCGCTGATCACGGTGGGCCTGGTCATGATGCTAACCCCGAATGAGCCGCTCTACTTCTGGATATTCGCGCTGCTATTGTGCCTGTTCGTTGGGCCGGTGCAGTCGGCTTCGCGCTCATACCTGGCGCGCTACACCCCCGAGGGTCGGCAGGGTGAGATTTTCGGACTCTACGCCACCACCGGCCGCGCTGCGGGATGGCTGTCGAACCTGCTGTATTTCGCATTCATCACGTGGCTCGCGCACCCGAAGGCGGGGGTTTGGGGCATCCTGATTGTGTTTGCGCTTGGCCTGGCGCTCATGGCCACGGTGCCCGCCAAACGCGAGACGGTGAAGCTCTAACCGCCCCGTTTGGGAGCCGGCCGCTGCGGCTAGGATGCGGCTATGATGCAATGGCTGATCCGTCCTGCAACTGCCGATGATCTCGAGGGTATCGTCACCGTTCACATTGAGTCGTGGCGCGAAACGTATTCGGGGCTGCTGCCGGATGAGGTGATCGAGGCGAATTCGGTTCGTGCCGAACGCACCGCGATGTGGGCCGAGCTGCTGCACCCCGACAACGAGGCCACGGTGCTTGTTGGTGAGGCTGACGACCGAGTGGTGGGGTTTGCCTGTGCTGGCCCGGCACGGGATGCGGATGCGCCGGCCGACTTTGAGTTTTGGATGCTTTACACGCTGCAATCTACCCATGGCAGTGGCCTCGGGCAGGCGCTCACGGATGCGGTGCTGGGTGATCGGGAGGCATACCTGTGGTGCCTGATCGGCAACAGTCGCGGGATGGCGTTCCACCGCCGCAATGGGTTTGTGGTTGATCTGCCGCTGGGTTTGCGTCACGGTGGCGGCGATGTTCGCCTGGTGCGGTGCGTGTTCGGGGAAAGCGAGACGGGACCCGCTGTGCGGATCCCGTCTCGGTGAGTTCTGCGCTGCTTAAGCGTCAGCCTTGCGGCGGCGCAGCATGAATGCGGCACCACCGGCTACTGCGGCAGCGGCCACTGCGAACAGAGCGGGCAGACCCTCAGCACCGGTTGCGGCGAGGCTACCGGCGTTCTTGCCACCCTTGCCAGCTGCGGCGCTCGGTGCGACGCTCTGGGTTTCGGTGGGCAGCGGAGCTTCGGTCTCGGTAGCCGACGGAGCCGGTTCTTCAGTTTCGGCCGGCAGCGGCGTTTCTTCCGGAGTGGTCTCGGGGGCCGGGCACGGAACGGTTGCCTCGTAGGTGCCGGTGATGACCAGCTCGGCAGTCACCGCTTCTTTGGTGTTGTCGAGCGCGCTGTCACGCACCGCCTTGAAGGTGAATGTTGCCGACGAACCCTGCAGGCCCTCGCCCTCGGGGGTTTCGAGCGTGACGTTACCGTCTTCATCTTGAACTGCGGTGGTGTTGGCGTTCAGGGTGCCGAGCTCCCACTCGATGGTGGTTTCGCTCGTCGCCACCGGGTTCTGCAGCCCGTCAACGGTCAGGTGCTTGAACGTATCGGGCGTGGCGTTCTTACCGGGCTGCTCGGGGGTCCAGGTCTCGCCCGGCGTAACAGTGGCGTTCTCGAGCGTGATGGTGGCCTTGGCATCCTTCAGAGTCACGACCGAACCGGGGATGATCCGGAACCAGGGCCGACCGCTCTCTTCGTACCAGCCGTCCTGGAGCGAGGGATCTTTCTTCAGCTTTTCGGGGTGGATGCCCGTCCAGCCGTCGACGGCCGCGCTACCGAGGTACTGACCACTCGTGTCTTTGGGAACAACCTGTTCGTCACGGCTCACGTCGCGCGTTGCGGGGTACAGGTGTGCCTTACGCGACCAGTTCACCTCGAACTCGGAGTAGCAGCTGCCGTCGGCTCTGGTTTGAACAGGGCTGCTCGCGTCTTCGCCTTCTGCTGCCTGCGCGGGAAGTGCTACAACAGCGCCCGCGAGCACCATGGCCGCAACGCTTGCCACGGCAAAGCGCTTGTTCGTTTTGGTCATTACGTCGGTCCCTTTCAGTTACGACTGTCTGCGTACTTACTCAAGTAAATCTGTGAATGAATTGACTGTCAACATTTATGCGCTATAAAGAAAGCTTTTGTCGCCGCACCCGCACGGCTTTCCGTTATCGGAAGCGCAGCAGTCGCAGCGAGTTCAGCACCACGAACACGCTCGAAAACGCCATCGCGGCACCGGCAATCATTGGCGAGAGCATCCCGAAAGCGGCAAGCGGCAGCGCCAGCACGTTGTAACCGAATGCCCACATGAGGTTTTCGGCTATTACGCGGTTGAGTCGCCGCGACAACCGCACCGCATCCACGGCAGCGTCGAGCCCCGAGCGCACGAGAGTGATGTCGGCAGCCTGCATGGCGGCATCCGTACCACCACCCATCGCGATTCCGAGATCGGCGGTGGCAAGCGCCGGAGCGTCGTTCACACCGTCACCCACCATCGCCACACGCTTGCCGCGCGCCTGCAGCTGGGTGACGGAAGCCACTTTCTGCTCGGGCAGCACTTCGGCCACCACCTCGTCGATGCCCACCTGCTTGGCGACCGAACGGGCCACCGGTTCGGCATCGCCGGTGAGCAGCACCGGATGCATCCCCAGCTCACGCAGCTTCGCTATCGCTGCCGCCGAGCTGTCGCGCACCGTATCAGCAATGCCGATGATGCCGGCGGGCCGCTCGTCAATGGTGACCATCACCGCGGTCTCGCCGCGCTCGCCATGACCGTGCACGGCATCCGCGAGCGCAGCATCCAGGTCGGCCCCGGGGCGGGTGACCGACACCCGGGCGCCAGCGACAGTTGCGCTCACACCATGACCAGTCTGGCTGGTGAAATCGGTGGCGGCAGGATGCGCACCATCGTGGGCGTCGACGATCGCCATGGCGAGCGGATGCTTCGAGCCTTCTTCAACGGCCGCGGCAAGTTCGAGCACCTCGGCGGCGGCAAAACCCTCGGCCGCAGTGACGCCAACCACGCGCATCCGCCCCTCGGTGACGGTGCCGGTTTTGTCGAGCACGATCGTGTTGATCGACCGTGCGCGCTCGAGCGCTTCGGGCCCAGAAATAAGGATGCCCAGCTGCGCACCCCGACCGGTTCCGGCAAGGATCGCGGTCGGTGTGGCAAGCCCCAGCGCACACGGGCAGGCGATGATGAGCACCGCAACCGCGGCAGTGAACGCCAGCTCGACCCCACCGCCAGCGAGCAGCCACACCACGAGGGTGGCGAGCGACAGCCCGATCACCACCGGCACGAACACGCTCGAGATGCGGTCGGCGAGTCGCTGCGCTGCCGCTTTGCCGCTTTGGGCCTGTTCGACCATCCGCCCCATCTGCGCCAGCTGCGTGTCGGCACCTACGCGGGTGGCTTCCACTACCAGGCGGCCGTCGGTGTTCACCGTGGCACCGATGACCTCGCTGCCCTCGCCAACCTGCACCGGTACCGATTCGCCGGTGAGCATCGAGGTGTCAAGCGCCGCCCGGCCGCTGACCACGCGGCCGTCGGTTGCCACGCGGTCGCCGGGGCGAACCACAAACCGGTCGCCCACCCGCAGCTGCGAGGCCGGCACCCGGCGACCGTCTTCGAGCTCGGCTTCTTTTGCCCCCAGGTTCAGCAGCGCCCGCAGCGCCGAACCGGCCTGCCGCTTGGCGCGCGCCTCGAAATAGCGGCCCAGCAGCAAGAACGTCACCACGCCCGCGGCAACCTCAAAGTAGACGTTCCCGAGCCCCGAGGATGGGGTGGGTTGCCAGTCGAAACCATGCCGCATCCCAATTTCACCGGCGTGCCCGAACACGAGCGCGTACAGCGACCACAGCGTGGCCGCGGTGACCCCGAGCGATACGAGCGTGTCCATACTCGTGGTGCCGTGGCGTGCGTTCACGAGCGCCGCGCGGTGAAAGGGCCACGCTGCCCAGAGCACTACGGGCAGCGTGAGCACCATCGACACCCACTGCCAGCCGGCGAACTGCCAGGCGGGAACCATCGCCACCGCGATCACCGGCACGCTGAGCACCGCCGCAATGATGAAGCGGCGCAGATAGCCGCGAGCCTCGTCGCTTTCGGGTTCGGCTGCTGATTCGCGATGTTCGGTGGCATCGTAGCCGGCGGCGCGCACGGTGGCGATGAGGGCATCCACATCGGCGCTTCCGCTCACGCTGGCGCGCTCGAGTGCGAAATTAACGGATGCGGTCACGCCCGGCATTTTGTTGAGCTTGCGTTCGATGCGGCCTGCGCAGGCCGCGCAGGTCATACCCTGCAGATCGAGTTCGATCGTGCCGGCAGTGGGTTCAGGCAATCGATGTCACCTCGTATCCGGCCTCGGCGACCGCGTCACGAAGCAGCTGCGGGTCGATCGGTGCCTCGCTCGAAATCTCAGCAACTCCGGTGGTGTGGTCGACCGCCACCACCGTCACGCCGTCAATTTCGCTGAGCTCTTCGCGCACGCTCATTTCGCAGTGGCCGCAGGTCATTCCGGTGATGTTGAGCTGGGTGATCATGGTGGCTCCTATCGGATCGCGCCGTGTGGGTTATTTATGGTAACAAGGCTCGCCATTCACTATTCCCTATGCAACAGTTTTGCCGGCGTGTATCACCCAGTTGAGAACTGTTATTGTGTGGAAATCCGCCTTCGGCACTTCGGCATCATGCATCCCGAAAGTTTGAGACACCATGCATCCTGACGCCCCGGAGCAACCGGCCAGCGAAGCAGCGCCACAACCGGCTACTGCACCGATCCTGCCCCGTAAAAAACCCACAGTGCGGCAGGTGATTTTCGCATCAATTTGGCTCATCGTCGGTGTCGCCGTGGCGGTGTCGCTCGTGAAGCTCGCGTTCTTCAACACTCGCCCAGCCGATGCAGACGCCCCCTCGGGCTCACTCACCTCGCCCACGGTGACCGTTACGCGCGGCAGTGTCATTAACGAGTTCACGGCCGCCGGTTCGCTCGTCGCCGACCCCGGTGTACCGCAGCGCGCCACCGACCAGGGCACGGTCACCGTGGTGTTCGTAAAGCAGGGCGACCGCATCGAGCGCGGCCAACCGCTATTCGAGGTGCGCGAAGAAATCGGTCAAACCGACCCCGAACCGATTGGCGAACCCGACCCCACCACGGGGGAGCCGCCCGAGATGTCGAAACCCGAGCCGATCTACCAGTACCACGAGATCACCGCCACCGCCTCGGGTGTGCTCACCAAGTTCACACCGCTACCAAAAATGCAGGTGGGTGTGGGCGACGAAATCGGCGAAATCGGCCCCGGTACGTTCACGGCGGTGGCGAATATCAGCGCCAATCTGCAGTTCCGGATGCTCGACCAGCCGTCACAGGCCACGGTCTCGATCGCCGGTGGCCCGGCACCGTTCGACTGCGGCAAAATCGAGATCGGTGCGGTTGAGGGCGATCAGTCACGGAGTGCGCCACAACCTGAGCCGCTGAATGCGGATGACCCGTACGCACCACCGGCGGATGGCGGCAACAGCCCCATCACCGGGCAGCTGCGCTGCGCCGTGCCTGACGACCAGAAAGTGTTCGCCGGGCTGAGCGCCGATATCACGGTGGTTTCGGGCAGCGCCGAGGATGTGCTCGTGCTGCCGGTAACCGCGGTGCGCGGCGACTATGCCACCGGCATCGTCTACCTGCCGAACGAATCTGGCGACCCCACCGAACAGCCCGTCGAACTCGGACTCACCGACGGGGTCATGATCGAGATCAAATCGGGGCTCAACGAGGGCGACACCGTGCTCGAATATGTGCCGAGCGAAGTGCCCATGTATCAAGAGGATATGGGCTGGTGATCGAGCCACGCGACCGGGTGCTCGAGGTGATCGACGTGACCCGCGAGGTTGATCTTCCCGACGGTGAAAAGTTGCGCATCCTACGCGGGGTGAACCTGACAGTGTACGCGGGCGACCGCGTCGCGGTGCTCGGCAGATCCGGTGCCGGAAAAACCACCCTGCTGAATCTTTTGGGGATGATCGACCAGCCCACCAGCGGTCAAATCGTGTTCCGCGGCCAGGATGCATCAAGACTTCCCGTAAACAAACTCGCCAAACTGCGCGGCCGGTCGGTGGGGTTTGTGTTCCAGCAGTTCAACCTGCTCGATAACCGCACCGCGCTCGAGAACGTGATGATGCCGCTGCACTACGGCACCCCGTGGCAGTTTTGGAACCGGCAGGCGCTCGCGGCGCAGGCACTGGCGCAGGTGGGCTTGGCTGATCGCGCCGACCAGTTACCGCGCCGGCTGTCGGGCGGTGAGCAGCAGCGCGTCGCCATCGCCCGCGCTATTGTGCGGCGGCCGCAGCTGCTGCTGGCCGATGAACCCACTGGCGCGCTCGATGTTGGTACCGCCCGCGATGTGATGTCGCTGCTGAAATCGAGCAGCAAACACACCGGTGCGGCGCTGCTGACCATCACCCACGACCTGCAGGTGGCTGCGCAATTTGACCGCATCCTGGTGCTACAAAACGGCGTGCTCACCGAATGCACGATGGCCGAGGCTGAGCAGCTGCTCACCGAGCAGGTGAAAGCTGCCACACCCTCAGCCGGCAGCAGCGAGGTGGATGCGTGACTACCAAACGCCGACCGATCAAGACTCGGCAGCCCGGCGAGGCTGAGCGGGGTGCCCGCATCACCGGGTTTGTGGCGCTGATTGTGGATGCGTGGCACGAGCTGCGCGTTAACCGCCTGCGCATCCTGCTGGCGCTTATCGGTATTACGGTTGCCGTGATTGGGCTCACCGGCGCGTTGGGTGTTGGGGAGATCACCACGAGCGTCACCGAACAGAGTATTGAGCGCAGCGGTGGGCGCAGCGCCACCGTGCAGGTGACCGGCCGCCACACTCCCGAGCAGCTTGATCGGCTGCAGCGACTGCCGAATGATTTCGGCGTCACCCACCATTCGCTGCACGCCGAAGCGAAGGGCACCGCCTGGACTCCAAGCCAGAAGATTCCGGTGGATCTCGCCGCTATCGAACCCGCCTACACCACTATTTTTCGGCAACCGATCAGTCGGGGACGGGTTTTACAAGACTCAGATGCCGATCTGCTGGCGCCGGGCGTCATGGTTAACGAGAAGCTGTGGCAGCTGCTCGGTGAGCCCGATATTGCATCCGGTGCCACGGTTGATTTTCGCGATGGCGACCGTCGGCAGCTGTTCACGATTGTTGGGGTCGTGAAACCCGAGTTCGGTGAGTTTGACTCGCCGCGCGCCTGGTTTCTGTTCGAGCAATTGCAGCTGATGCCGGGGGTAAAACCCGACCAGCTGAGCGTGAACCTGCTCATGTGGGTGCCGCGCGAAATTGGTGACCAGCTCGCCTATCAGCTCAACGAACAGCTCAGCGCGAGCGGGATGAACGCCGTGCGGCTCGACTGGGGCGAACAGGCCGCCCAATCAACGGCGGTGATCACCTGGCTCGTGGTCGGTGCCGCCGTCGGAATGTTCGCGCTCGGGGCGCTGGGGCTCGTGAACATCAACATTGTGACCATGCAGCAGCGCGTACGCGAGATCGGTATTCGCCGCAGCTACGGGGCAACAAGCGCCCGCATCTTCTTCGGGGTGCTGCTCGAATCGGTGGTCGCCACGTTCATTGCCGGCATCGTCGGCGTAACCCTCACTGTGATCGCGCTGCAGAACCCGGTCACGCTCGGGTTCTTCCGCGATATGGGGCTGCTCGAGCCGCCACCTTTCCCAATGGTGCCAGCCCTGATTGGGCTGGCTTCGGCCACCGTGGTGGGTGCGCTTGCCGGGGCGCTGCCGGCGCTCAAAGCCACGCGCGTACAGATCATCGATGCGATTCGCTATTGAGCCTGCATCTCAGCGTGTCAGGGGCCGGTTCCCGTATCGTGACCGTATGCACAACATCACGGTCGAAGAGCTGGGCAAGCTCGGTGAAAACATCAACCTGATCGATATCCGCGAGCCTTATGAACACGACGAGGTGCGCGTGCCGTTCGCCAAGCACATTCCGCTGGGTGAGCTTGACGCGCGACTGGATGAGCTCGGCGAAAATCCCTACATCATGTGCCACGGCGGCGGCCGTTCGGCCCGCACCGTGCAGCTGCTCGCCCAGCAGGGCATCGAAACCACCAATGTTTCGGGCGGCATCTCGGCCTGGGAAGCAGCCGGTCTGCCGGTTGAGCGCGGCTAGCACATTGCCAGGCTTCGAGCAGGTGCGCCAGCTCGCCGCCAAGCGCGGTGGGCCGGCGCACCTGCTCATTGAGCACCGCGGCGAAATTGTTGTCGACCAGCGCATCGGGGTTGGCCCGCAGGCCGCGTTCTGGCCCTTTTCGGTGTCGAAGATTTTCATTGCGGCACTGGTGTGGTCGCTCATCGCCGATGGCACACTCGATCTGCACACTCCTGTCGCCGAACACTGGCCCGAGTTCGCGGCCGCCAGCCGGGCAGCCGAAGCGAAGTCGGCAATCACCGTGATGGATGTGCTCACGCACCGTTCGGGGCTGCCGCGACCGGGTGGGCCGCTGCGCGAGCTGCTGGTGCTGGGCGACTATGCCCGCAATATCCGGCAAATTGAAGCCGCATCCCCCATCCGCCCACCAAGCGGTCGGCCCGCCTACGAGTGGCTGGCGTGGGGCTACATCCTTGGTGAACTGGCCTGCCGAGCCACCGGCACGAGCGGCGTGACTGATGCCGGGCGCCCGCTTGCCGAGCTGCTGCGACAGCGCGTGCTCGACCCCATTGGAGCGCACGACACGTTTTTGGGCCTGCCCGGCACCGAACGCTGGCGCGCGGTGCCGCTGATCGCGCGCGGCCCGGCGACGCTGCCGGTTGCGGCGGTGCTCAATAGCGCCCGCGTGCGCCGGGCCGTGATTCCCGCCGGTGGGGTTTCAACCACCGCGTTCGATACGCTGCGGTTGCTGCGCGAATTGCGCTCGGGTGGCGAACGGCTGGGCCTGCGGCCAGAACATGTGGCGCAGCTGATCGCCCCGTCGAACGCCGGCGAATACGATCCGTTCGCCGGTTCGCGCACCTGGTGGGGGCATGGCGTGCAGCTGGGTCACCCGGCGGCGCACGCGATCAATGCTTCGGCGTTCGGCCGGTTCACCTCAGCCCGCGCCTGGGGCCACAATGGTTCGAATGTGGCGATCGCCTGGTTCGACCCCGACCGCGATCTGAGCTTCGTATATTTTTCGGGCATTATCGAAATGTTCCCCGTCAACCGGCTGCGGTTATTGCGGCTGCAGGATGCGGCGGTGCGCGCGGCCGACAGCACTCATTAGCCACCGGCTACGCTGAACGCCATGGGTGATCTGGCTCGGGAACTGCTGCAGCGGGTGTGGGGCTATCCCGATTTTCGCGGTAATCAGCGCGAAATCATCGACCACGTCATCGCCGGCGGTGACGCCCTCGTGCTCATGCCAACCGGCGGCGGCAAATCGCTGTGCTACCAGGTGCCCGCGCTCGCCCGCCCCGGCACCGGGGTGGTGATCTCGCCGCTGATCGCGCTCATGCACGACCAGGTGGATGCGCTCGCGCAGCTTGGCGTGCGTGCCGCCTACCTCAACTCGACGCTCGATCAACCCAGCCGCCAAGCGGTCGAACAGCAGTTTTTGGCCGGCGAGCTCGATCTGCTGTACCTGGCACCCGAGCGGTTGCAGCAGTCGCTGCCGCTGCTGCAACGCGGCAAGATTTCGCTGTTCGCAATCGACGAGGCGCACTGCGTTTCGCAGTGGGGGCACGATTTCCGCCCCGACTATCTACAGCTGGGCATGCTCGGCGACACCTGGCCGGATGTGCCACGCATCGCGCTGACCGCCACGGCTACGGTGCAAACCCGCGAAGAGATTGTCGAGCGGCTGCAGCTCACCGACGCCCGCCGGTTTATTTCGAGCTTCGACCGGCCAAACATTCAGTACCGCATCGTCGCCAAAGACCGGGTAACCGATTCGCTCATCCGATTCATCCGCCGCGAACACGAGGGCCACTCGGGCATCGTCTACTGCCTGTCACGTAAAACAACCGAGCAGTTCGCCGCCAAACTCACCGCCGCGGGCCTGCCCGCGCTCCCCTATCACGCCGGGCTACCGGCTGAAACACGGGCCGATCACCAGGCGCGGTTTTTGCGTGAAGAGGGGCTGATTATTTGCGCCACGATCGCGTTCGGGATGGGGATCGACAAACCCGATGTGCGCTTCGTCGCGCATGTTGATCTGCCAAGATCGGTGGAGGGCTACTACCAAGAAACCGGCCGCGCGGGCCGTGATGGTGAACCGGCCACGGCCTGGCTCGCCTACGGGCTGAGTGATGTGGTGCAGCTGCGCCGCATGATCGATCAGGGCGGCGGTGACGAGTTCTACCGGCGCCAGCAATCGCTGCATCTGGATGCGATGCTGGCACTGTGCGAAACCGCCGGTTGTCGTCGCCAAATGCTGCTCGCCTATTTTGGTGAGGATTCTGCACCCTGCGGCAATTGCGACAACTGTTTGCAGCCGCCCGAAACCTGGGATGGCACCGTTGCGGCCCAGAAGCTGATGTCGACCGTTGTTCGGCTCAATACCGAGCGCGGGCAGCGCTTTGGTGCCGGGGCAAGCATCGATATTTTGCTCGGGCGCAAAACCGAGCGCACGCAGCGGTTCAATCACGAGTCGCTGTCGACGTTCGGAATCGGTGGCGAACTGGATGAGGCCGGTTGGCGTGCGGTGGTGCGGCAAATGCTCGCGCAGCGCTATGTGGATGCGGTGGGAGAGTACGGCGTGCTGGTGGTCACCGAGCGCGGTGGCGAGGTGCTCTCGGGCCGTGAACGGGTGACGCTGCGAAAAGATCCGAAACGTAGGTCGGCGACTCCGCGCCGCCGCGTATCGAGCGCGCTGGAGGAGCTATCGACCGATCAGCGCAAACGCTTCGATGCGCTGCGCGAATGGCGGCTCGAGATCGCCCGCGCACAGGGGGTGCCTGCCTATGTGGTGTTCACGGATGCGACCCTGCGGCAGATCGCCATCGAACGGCCGACCACCACGGCCGAGCTGGCAGAAATTTCGGGTGTGGGCCGCAGCAAACTCGAAAACTATGGCGACGAAGTGCTCGAGGTGCTCGCTAGAAGTTCATCCGAATGAAGAACACCGCCGCACCGGCCACAAACAGCACGGCGCCGCTGACAATGAGCGCGATCGCCGGCCGCCGCTCATTCTCGGGCTTATGGCTGCTCACCACAGTGGGCAGTTTTTCGTCTTCGAGCCCGTGCACCCAGCGCTGCTGGCTGTCAAAATTGGCCGGCACTTCTAGCCCGTCATCAACGCTGCTATCGCCCGCATCCGATCCAAAAACAGGATGCGCGGGGCGACTCAACGCCCGCAGCCGCACCACCCCGAAACCGATCAACAGCACCCCCGCCAGTATCAACACGCTGGCAAAAACAAACACTGCCGCCTGTTTGATGAACAGGCTAATAAACGACATCACAGCTTTGAGCCCTGCACCTCAAAGGTGTTGCACGCCCCAACACCCTTTTCATAACCGGTCATGAGCCAGCGAGTGCGTTGCTCGCTGGTACCGTGCGAAAACGTTTCGGGCTGCACCTGCATCCCCGATTGACGCTGGATCGAGTCGTCACCAATCGCCTGCGCCGCCGAGATGGTCTGCGCAATCTCATCACGGGTAGGCTCCCGCAAAATCTGGTTGCCCTGCGCATCCCTGGCCCGCGTGGCCCCTCCCATCCAGGCTCCCGCGTAGCAGTCGGCCTGCAGCTCCAGCCGCACCATACCGCCGGTGGGGCCGAGATCGCGGTGATCAACCTTCGAGAGGATGCCCTGCTGGTGCTGGATGTGGTGACCCCACTCATGCGCGAGCACATACATTTCGGCAAGCGGCCCGCCGGATGCACCAAACCGGTCGGTGAGGATCTGGAAGAACGCGCCATCAATGTAGATCGACTCGTCAGCCGGGCAGTAGAACGGGCCCACAGCATTCGACGCCGCACCACAGGCGCTATTGGTCGAGCCGTCATAAAGAATCACCGACGGGTCGCGATAGCCACGAACACCCAAGCTGGCAGCCTCGGCCGCCCAGAACTGCTCGAGGGTAACCGCCCCGCCCTCCATTCGACAGTCGATGGAGGCATTGGCCTGCTCGCCGGTGCACTGCAGATTCTCTTCCTGCTGCTGCGAGGTGCCCGCACTCGGAACAAAGAACTGTGTGACGTCAACGCCAAGAAACTGCATCGACAAAAAACCCAGGATGAGCGCGAGCGCCCCACCCCCACCCACAGCGGCAACGCCGCCGCGGCGACGGCGCACATTGCGCGAATCAAAATTCGCATTGTCGTTAAACGTCATGACTCTAATCTATCTGGGCTGCCAAACAACGCGCATCCGACAGCCGCGAAGGCCGCGAAACGCCGCGGGGTTCGAGCAGCCCCGTCGAACCCCCAGCAACCAAAACTAGTGGCGGTGATGCTGCGCACGCAGGGTCTTCTCATGCACCGGCGCGTTACCCGAGGCACGCAGCAGCTCATAATGCTCCGCCGCCTCAGCCTGCCGCTCAGCCTCGGCACCGGTGGCGATCTTGGCGCGCAAATGCGCATCCTCATACCCGTATGCCGCCACGAGATCCTGCGCGTGCGGGCGCAGCTTCGCCACCAGCCGGTTGAGATACGACGACACCATCCGCGCCCGCTGCACCGTCAACCTGCCCGACATCAAATGCCAGCCAAGGTCGCGCTGAATAACCTCGAGCCCGTACAAATCACGCAGCGCGGTAAGGATGCGGTGGGTGTCGCTGGCGGGATCAAACCGGTCGAGCGCGCGCGTGAATGACTCCCACTGCAGCAACTCACCATAGGCGCCGCCCGCCAGAATCAGCTTGTTTTGCTGCTGGTTGAACGCATCCCGCTGCACCTGCTTCGACTCGTTACGCACCCGCGCAAGCGCCATCGCAATCTCGGCGATTGGTTCTTCTACCCGCGCGGCAAGCAGCTGCCGCTGATGCGCGGGGTCACGCAACCATCCCACCGAGCGACCAAACCGGCCGAAGTCACCGACATTGGCACCCAACCGCGCCAGCCCAATGCCGCGGTAGGCGCGCGACCCCACCTGCGAGGCCACAGTGCGCACCGCATCCTGTTTTAACCGGGCGAGATGATCGTCGAGCAGGCGCTTCCCCACCAGCTGCAGTAGCACATTGTTGTCGCCCTCGAAGGTGGCATACACGTCCATATCGGCGCGCAATCCAACCAACCGGTTTTCGGCGAGAAACCCCGCTCCACCGCACGCCTCGCGCGCGGTCTGCAGGCTGTCGAGTGCCTGCCAGGTGGCAACGGGCTTCAGTGCCGCCGCCAGAGTTTCGAGATCGGCACGGTTCTCGGGCGTGTCGGCAATGTCTTGGAAAACCTCGTGAAACTTCCGCAGCAGCTCATCATGCGCGAAGGTCGCGGCATAGGCACGGGCCACCTCGGGCATCAGCCGCCGCTGGTGCCGCTGATAGTCGAGCAGCGTCACCTCGTCGCCGTCAGCCCCGGCAAACTGTCGCCGCTGATTGCCATAGGTGACCGCAATCGCGGTGGCCGCACGCATCGCCACCGCCGAGGCGCCGTCGAGCGAAACACGCCCCTGAACGAGCGTGCCGAGCATCGTGAAAAAGCGTCGGCCGGGTGATTCGATCGTCGAGTGATAGGTGCCGTCAGCGGCAACATCGCCGTAGCGGTTCAGCAGATAATCGCGCGGAATGCGCACATTCGTGAAGTGCAGGCGACCGTTGTCAATACCGTTGAGGCCGCCCTTGAGCCCATCATCTTCGCCACCAACGCCCGGCAAGAAGTTCCCCGCCTCGTCACGCAGCGGCACAAAAAAGCAGTGCACACCGTGGTTCACTCCCCCGGTAATCAGCTGCGCAAACACGGTGGCGGCCCGACCGTGCAGCGCCGCATTGCCGAGATAGTCTTTCCAGGCACCGCGAAACGGGGTGTGGATGATGAACTCTTCGGTTTCGGGGTCGTAGGTGGCGGTGGTGCCAATCGAGGCGACATCCGAGCCATGCCCGGTTTCGGTCATCGCGAACGCGCCGGGCAGATCGAGACTCATCACCTCGCGCAGCCAGCGGTCGTGATGCACCTCGGTGCCCAGATGCAAAATCGCGGCCCCGAACAGCCCCCACTGCACACCGCCCTTGATCTGCAGGCTGGGGTCGGCGAGCACAAGCTCTTCAAACGCGGCGATATTGCCACCGGCCGTGTTGCCGCCGCCATATTTCACCGGATACGCGAGCGCCGGGGTGCCGGTTGCAACCAGCCTGCGGCTCTGCTCGAATACGCGCTCGCGGTGCTCGGGCATGCCGAGGCTGTCGTCGCGCCAAAACGCTGGGTTTGCGGCATTGCGACGCCCGGCAAGCCGTTCTTTTGGCCAGCTGCCAAGCAGTGCCTGATGCACTGCCTCGCGGTCGATTCGGCCGCCGGAGGCGCTCGAGTCGAGTTCGGGATCTTCGAGCGAGTCGACTGCCTGGGCCAGCTCGTTGGGCGACAGATCGTCGATTGGGGGTTCGGCCAGCTGTGGCCGGGATGCATCTGCTTGCGTTGACATGTCGGGCCTCCGTTCACGCGCCATTGCGTTATCTGAATCACGGTAAGACCGCCACCGCGAGTAGCCGCTGAAGTTTTGCCCGCGAATACAAGCCACCCTCCAAAATCGAGCCGTCGGCTTGTAGGGTTGCCGCAAATCATTCAGAAACGCATCGCGGGAGCCCACCGAGTGTGAGCTCCCGCGATGCGCGGTCGAAGTGCGATAGCTATGCCTCTTGCAGCGCGTCTTTGAGTTTCACGCGGCCGCTGCGCAGCACCGTGTTCTCGTAGATTCGCGCACCCATCCACAGGAACAGCACCGTCGTGGCAGCCAGCACGAGCAGTGCCAGCAGCGGCTCCCACCACGCCGCCGTGCCCGCAAACAGCCGCAGCGGCATCGCCACCGGCGACGAGAGCGGGATGTAGCTCAGCCAGGTGAGCACCGGCTGGTTCGTGTTGAACATGATGACCAGCAGGTACGGTGCCATCGCCACGAAAGTGAGCACCGAAGTGGCGCTCGGCACATCCTCGGGCCGAGAAACGGTTGAGGCAACCCCGGCATACAGTGCCGCGAAGAGCATGAACCCCACCACGAACAGCACCGCAAACCAGATCAGCCCAATCGTGAGCGCAGCGGGATCGCCGAGGTCACCACCGGAAAGCTGCCCGGTGGCCGCCAGCGTGACAAACGCGGCGACCACCACCGCCACCACCTGCACCAGCGCGAGCATCGTGCCGCCGATCACTTTGCCCGCGAGGATCGTGCGGGGACGAACCGTCACCAGCAGCAGCTCAACAATGCGCGAGGCCTTCTCTTCCACGACGTTCTGGGCGATGCGGGCGGCATAGCCCACCACACCCACCATGAACAGCATCCCGAGGAAGACGCCCGCCACATAGGTCACCAGCGGTGACAGCTCGGTGTCGGGTTTGTCGATCATCGCAGTGGGGGGTGTGACCGTGAGCGCGTCAATGATGTTGACGGGGGTGCCGTCTTTACCGAGCACCACCGCCGGCGCTTCACTCGGAATCTGCACCTGCTGGCCACGGTCGTCGTAGACGGTCACACCATTTGCCTCGGCACCCGAGACGATGGCCGAGCTGGCGTCACCGCTACGCACCTTCTCAATCGCCTGTTCCACCGAATCGACCTTTTCGGCATTGATCCCAGCCTGTTGCAGCTGCTCGGCATCGAGCGTGGTAACCACCGTCTCATCCGGGTTAACCCCGGCGGCACTGGCAAAAATCGAACCCAGTAGCTTCTGACCGCCGATCAGCAGCACGATGACCGCGACCGTCATAATCAGCCCCCAAATGAAGGCCTTGCTGCGGGCGGTGGTAACAATCTCACGCTTGGCGACAAGCATCGCACCCTGCACGGTGCTCAAACCGGTCGCGTCACTGGCGGCGGTGGTTTCGACTGGTGCAGTCATTAGCGCACCTCCTTAAAAATCGTGGTGAGCGGCACGAGGTGGCGACCAAACTCGCTGACCTGACCGTGCCCGATGGCATCGCGCAACAATTGCTGGGCGCGCGCGGCCGATTCGGCTGCATCCCCCGCAATGCGCACCACAACGCCATCTTCAAGACGCTCGAGCACCTCGACGCCGGGCTGCTGAGCAAGCCAGCCGTGATCTTCGACACCAATTCGATAGAGCCCACGCGAGTGAGCTTCCTGCAGCTCGCGGCGCGTGCCGGCAGCCTTAATCTCGCCCTGCGAGATAATCACCAGGTTGTCGCTGAGCTTTTCGACCACCTCAAGCTGGTGCGACGAGAACAGCACCGGCGCACCCCTCTTGGCGCGCTGCTCGAGCACGTCCAGCACCACCTCCACCGCGATCGGGTCAAGCCCCGAGAACGGTTCGTCAAGCACCAGAATGTTCGGCTCGTGCACCAGCGCCACACAGATCTGGGCGCGCTGCTGGTTACCCAGCGAGAGCGATTCAACGGTCTCGTCGCGGCGTTCACTCAACCCGAGGTGATCGAGCAATGCATCCGCCCGCCGAGCCGCAACCGACTTTTCAACCCCGTGCAACTGCGCGAAATACACGATCTGCTCGTGCAGCTTCATCTTGGGGTAGAGGCCACGCTCTTCGGGCATGTAGCCAATGCCAACACGGTCGGTCGCCGTAATCGGCCGCCCATTCAACAGCACCTCACCCGAAGTGGGACGAATGAGCCCGAGCATCGCCCGCATCGTCGTCGTCTTTCCGGCACCGTTCGCGCCAACGAAGCCCGTCAACTTCCCCGGTTCAACCGTGAACGAGACGTTTTTGAGAACTTGCCGGTCGCCGTACTGATGGCTGAGGTTGCGAATCTCAATCATGCAGCCTCCTTGCATTCGCCATGTGAGTTCGAACGCGTTGCACGCTAATGCACGCAGTTGAACCGGCCATTCAGCCTTATTTCACTGCACGTCCAGCAGCACTGCGATAAGCGGCTACGCCGCAACCGCGCCGCGCACCGACGCCACAATCTCTTCGGGGGTGGCATACTTGGCCACCGTGCCGTCGGCTCCCGACCTGGTGACGAGCTCTGCCACGTCACCGTCCCGCGAACCAACCATGATGAGAATGCGCGGCTGCGGCTCACCGAGCTGCCGGATACGTCGGGTCAGTTCAAAGCCGCTGCGTTCACCGAGTTTCACCGAGATGAGCACGAGCCTGGGGCGATGCTTAGCAACCAGTTCGACCGCGCCATCAACCGAATCGGCTTCGGCGACGTTGACACCATCCAGCGATTGCAGGATCAGCGAAAATCCCGCCCGCACCAAATGATGCTGGTCGGCAATGACCACGTCGATCCGCGCCATCTCGCCTCCATCCCTCTCCGTGCCTCGCACAACAGCTCCACGAGCTCGGCCTGTAGAAGAACGTAACGGCTAATGGTTACCGGCAATTGACGCGATACGTCACCGTCCGTTCATCCACACCGACCCGCCAGCAGCGCCGTTAGAATGGGCTGGCTATAAGGAGCCCACAGTGAAGAACGTCAGTACGCGCCTGCTCATGGCCTGCGCCGCCCTCGGTGTGGCCGGCGGGATGCTGTTCACCGCACATGCTTGGGTGGGGGCGCTCACCGTCAACACCATCCCGTTTCTCTACGGGCTCACCATGGGCATCTACTTTTTACCGGGAACACTCGCCCAGGCACTTTTCCGCCGCCCCGCGGTGGCGCTACTCACCACCGGTCTCGCGGGCCTGGTGGCAAGCCCCTTCCAGTTGATCGGCTTTCAGGCGCTGCTCATCAGCCTCGCCGTCGGCGCCGCACAAGAGCTGCCATTTTTGATCTCGGGCTATCGCTACTGGAAGCGCTGGGTGTTCTGGGTGGCCGGGCTCGCGTACGGCCTGCTGGTCACCGGCGCCGCTTTCGGGATTCTGCGCGGCGGTGACCTTTCGGCGCTCGGCGCCACCCTGGTGGTGATTTCGTTCTTCATCTCACCACCAATTTTCACCGCGGTCGCGCTGTGGCTCGCGGATGCGCTGGCAAAGGCCGGGGTGGCGCGCGGCCTGCGCCGCAGCGAAGCCCGGCCGGTGCAAACCGGGCCCAACGACACGACGGGCAAATAGGGGAAAGTTGCAGCACGCATCCACACCCCACACCGCGCCGCTGGCGCGCATCCATTCACTCGCCGTCACCCATCTCGACAGCCCCCGCACCGCGCCGCAGTGTGTCTCACTCGAAGTTGCGCGCGGCGATGTGGTGCTGGTGCTCGGCCCCTCCGGATGCGGTAAATCCACCCTCACCCTGGCGCTGAGCGGGCTCATTCCCAACAGCATCTCGGCCAAAGTCGAGGGCGAGGTGTGGCTCGGCAACGAGCGCATCAGCGAGCTGCCGGCACGCGAACCCGCCGCCCGGGTCGCGATGGTGTTTCAAGACCCAGATGCACAAATCGTCACCACCACGGTGATGGATGAGGTGGCGTTCGGTGCCGAAAACCTCGGAGTGCCCGCCGCAGAGATCGAGCGGCGAATCGAACACGCGCTGCGACGGGTGCGACTGTGGGAACGGCGTGACGAACACCCCGATGTGCTATCGGGCGGAGAAAAACAGCGCCTGGCAATCGCCGCCGCGATCGCGCAGGGCTCGCCGCTGCTCGTGCTCGATGAACCCACTGCCAACCTCGACCCGCGCAGTGCCAGCGAGGTGTACGACGTACTGGCCGAACTGGCCGCCTCTGGCGAGTTTGGTATCGCGCTGGTCGAACACAACCTCGACGAGGCGCTGCGCATCGTCAACCGGGTGCTCGTGCTCAATCAGCAGGGCCGCGAAGTGTGCACCGGCACCCCCGAAGAAGTGTTTGTCGACCACGCCGCGCTGCTCGATGAGCTCGGTGTTTGGCGGCCGCTAGCAAGTCTTGCCGCCGAACAGCTACAAAAGGCCGGCCTGCCGGTGGCGCAGCCGCTTTCGCTCACCGAGCTCGCAACCCAGCTTGAGCGCGCACTCTCGGATGTGAGTGCGCCCGAACCAGTTGAGCCGCCCACGCCAGAACCCGTCACTACCGCGCCGCTAATCACAGTGCGGCAGCTGCGCGTCACCCGCGGCGGTAGGCAGCTGCTGGGCCCGGTGAGTGTCGAGATACCGCGCGGTGCGTTCGTGGCGGTACTCGGCCCCAACGGTGCCGGTAAAACGACGCTGTTACAGGCAATTGCCGGAATCGAACCGCCACCGCCCGGCACCGTGTCGGTGGCCCAACACGATGTGCACCGGTTGCACGGCCCCCAGCTGCGAGAAACTCTCGGCTATGTGTTTCAAAACCCCGAGCACCAGTTCTTAGCCACCACCGTTGCCGATGAGCTGGCACTCGAGTTGCGCGCGCGAGGCATGACCGACGCCGAGCTGGCGCCGCTTGTTACCGAGTCGCTGCGTCGGTTTGGGCTCACCGAGTATGCCGACCAGCACCCGTTTTTGCTTTCGGGTGGTCAAAAACGCCGACTCTCGGTGGCAACCGCGCTGGTGTCGGGCGCGCAGTGCCTGATCCTTGACGAACCCACCTACGGGCAAGACCGCGACCGCGCCAGCGAACTGGTGTCGGTGCTGCAGCAGCTCAACGACAGCGGTACGACCGTGGTTATGGCCACCCATGATCTGCAACTTGCGGCCGAGTATGCCGATCACCTGATTGTGCTGGCAGCTGGCCGCATCGCCGCCGCCGGGCCGATTTCCGAGGTGCTGAAATCGCGCGTGCTCGAGGAGGTTGGGCTTGGTATGCCGCCGCTCGCGCGGGTGTTTGCGCAGGCGCCCGCGCCGCTGCGGGGAATGTATCGGATGCGGCAGCTGGTTGATCTTGCCGCGGAGCGTGAGTCGCAGTGAGCTTGCACCATCGCCACGCACCGATCGAGCGGCCCACTGTGCGCCAGGCCGAACAGTTTGGGTTGCCCTATCTGCATCGCCTGCATCCGCTGGCAAAACTCATCCCCACCACCCTGACGCTCGTGGCGCTGTTTTTCACGAACGATCTGTACATCCCGCTGCTGGTGGGCGCAATCACCATACTGCTGCTGGTAACCGGTGCCCAGCTGAGCGGCCGGATGTGGCTGGTGCTGCTGCTGGGGATCCCGGCGGTGACACTGGTGCTCGCGGTGACGATCGGCCTGTGGGTCGACCCGGCGCGAGTGGCTGATACGCCGCTGATCTTCGCGATCGGCACCTACGAGTTTCGATTCGGCGCGCTGGTGTCGGGGCTGATCACGTCGGCACGCCTGGCGGCGATTGTTGTGCTGGCACTGCTGAGCGGGCTCACTACCGCCGGCACCGACCTGATTCGGGCCTCGGTGCAGCAGCTGCGCATCCCATACCGGCTCGGATACGCGGCAGTCGCGGCTTTCGGGTTTGTGCCACGTTTTCGACGCGAGCTGCACACGATCCGCAAGGCACAGCGGGCGCGCGGTATCGGCACCGGCCCGGGATTAGGCGCACGGATACGTAGACAGCTGGCGACGCTGGTGCCGCTGATGGCGGCGGCGCTGCGGCATGCCGATCGGGTGGCGCTGGCGATGGATGCGCGCGGGTTCGGTTACCGCTCGTGGCGCACCGAGCGCCACCCGGTGCCGCTGCGCGCCCGCGATTGGTGGTTTGGTGCCGGGCTGCTCGGTGCCTATGCCGCGGCCTTCATTGCCGGAGCACTGCTCGCGAGCTGACCTTCGCGCACACTTTCCCACTAAATGGCACCGCAGCTGCTAAATGGCACCGTTATGCCGGTGCCATTTGTCGATTGCGGTGCCATTTCCCGAGATGGGCCGGGATGCGCAGGGCGGGGTAGGCACCCAAAAGCACGGGGCGGGGACGACACTTGGTTCGTCCCCGCCCGCAGAGCGTGTGTGCGGTCGGCTAGTTGTTGCCAGCCGGGCCCTCAGGTGTGTCACTATCGGCTGCGGCACCGGCAGCGCCACCGGCAATCGGGTCATCCCCGACCTCGTTCGCGGCATCGCCGCCACCGCGGCGGCGCAGTGCGAACAGCACGATACCGGCAACGACGAGCGCACCAGCAACCCAGAGCACCCAGGACATGTCCTGCGCCCCGGTGGCGGGAAGGCTCCCGGCAAATTCAGCGGCTGAGGCGACAGTTGCGGGCACGAGCAGCGCGCTCGCTGCTAGCGCGGCAGTCGCAAGAAAAACTGGTATACGGCGGGATGAACGCACAAAAACTCCTCGATAGATCCGGTGATGGTTAGCATCATCGGTAAGCCGACCAATCAGCAGGTTACATCAAGATGAATGGGGCGTGACCAAAAATTGTCACACCCCGTAGTATGTAGCGTGCTCGCCGTTGTTTTCGGCGTCCGCACTCGAGGTTCGTCACGACTGGAGGTGACGCAAAATGCTGCTGGTAGTGGGGCGGATCATCGCCGTGTTGTTCGCCGTTATCGCCGCACTCCAGTTCGTAACGGCGATCGTGATGGCGCAGTGGCAGTTCTGGATCACCGGCGCAGGGCTCCTGGTAACCGCTTGGGCATGGTGGCGCTTGGGCGGAGTTTGGCGGGAGGTGACACTCAGCCAGCCCCGTCAAGCACGCCGTTTGCTACACAGTAAAGCAACGACGCAGTGGGCGCTCATCGCTTTAGCGGGCATCGCCGCTGCCGTGATCGCGATGACAACGCTCGGCTGATCGCGACCGCACCGCTGCTACACAGGCGGCGCGCCGTCGACATTCTCACCAGCTGCACCGAACCGCCAACTACAGCGAACCGGCTGTGGATGCATCCGGTTCAAGTCCCGCGGCCGCGATGCGCTGCTCGTTACGCTCGGCACGCCGCACCGCGCGCCTAGCCAGCGGCCGCTCCACCGCCACATATAGCGCCGGCAGCACCAGCAGTGTCAGCAGTGTTGACGAGAGCAGACCGCCGATCACCACCACCGCCATTGGCTGCGAAATGAACCCGCCGTGGCCGGTGATCCCGAGCCCCATCGGGGTGAGCGCGAGGATGGTCGCCAGCGCCGTCATCACAATCGGCCGCACACGTCGTGACGCGCCGGCAAAAGTGGCGCCGTCTACATCCTTCCCCCTGCCGCGGTATTGATTAACCAGGTCCACCAGCACGATGGCGTTCGTGACCACGATGCCGATGAGCATCAGCACACCGATCAGCGAAGCCACGCCCAGCGGAATACCGGTGACCACCTGCAGCAAGATCGCCCCGGTAGCGGCAAACGGCACCGACACAAGCAGCAGCAGCGGCTGCAGCAGGCTGCCGAACGTGGCCACCATCACGATGTACACAATCAGCACAGCTCCGAGCAGCGCCAGGCCGAGCTGTTCGAAGGCGGTGCGCTGGTCGGCAGCCGAACCGGCAAGTTCGGCTGTGACCCCGTCGGGCAGGTCGGCATTCGCGAGCGCCCGCTCGATTTCGCCGCTGAGCGCACCGAGATTGTCGCTGCTGCTGGCCACCTCGAGTGTGGTGTAGGGGGTGCCGGATGCGGCGGTGACCGCCACCGGACCATCAACCACCTCGATATCGGCCAGTTCGTGCAGCGGAAGCGTGGTGAACCCAAGCTGCAGTTCGAGGTTGCGCAGTTCGTCAACCGAGGTCGGCGGCTCGGTGTCGCCAACGAGGTACATTCGCACCTGTGTGCCGTCCATCATCACCGAACCGATCGGCACCGGCTGCAGTGCCTGGGCGACCATACCGCCCACCGCGACCTCGTTCAGGCCGTACTGCATCGCGGCCGCTCGGTCGATATCCATGCGGATGAACGGGCGGGTTTCATCCAGCCCGCTGTGTACCGATTGCACGCTGTCGACCGATTCGATCGTGCTGGCGGCAGCCTTGACCGCTTCATCAAGCTGGTCGCGTTCGGGTGCCGAAACCCGCACCGAGAGCCCGTCGCTGAATCCGCCGGCTTCAACACCGACGGCCACTTCGCCGAGGTCGTCGCGGGCGTTAACGCGGTCGCGCAGCTCCTGCTCGATGGCGTCGGGGTTGGCGCCCGGTTCGGTGACAATGACCCAGCGGATATTGCCGGAGCTCATGCCGAGCATCGACGCGAGTTCGTCGTCACCATAGTTCAGCTGCACGGTCTTGATGCCGTCGACCTGGTTGATTTCATTCTCGAGCCGTTCGGCGTATTCGCCCATATTTGCCAGGGATGCGTTGGCGGGTGGTGTTTGCCGAATGCTGAAGCTCTCTTGCCCCGATGAGCCGAGGAAGTTGGTTTTCATCAGCGGCGCCGCGGCGAAGGTGCCAACGAGCACCAGCGCGGCCACGATGAGCACCACCGCCGGGCGGTGAATGGCGAAGCGCAGCACCGGCGCATAGGCGCGCTGCAGCCAGTTGGTGGGTTCGTCGTCGGGGTCGTTCTCGCCGCGCACATCATCGTTTTCGGCCGCGTGTTTAGCGGTTTTTTGCGGTTGTGCCGCGGCGCGCAATCGACCGCCCGCGAGGAACCAATAGGCCAACACTGGCACGATCGTAAGCGAAACGATCAGGGATGCGAGCATCGCGATGGTGCTGGTGAGCGCGAAGGGCCGGAAAAGTTCACCGGTGACATCGGCAACAAACACGATCGGCAGATAGACGGCCACGGTGGCGATAGTGGATGCGGTGATGGCGGTGGCCACCTCGCCCACTGCCCCGCCAACCACGCGCGCGCGTTCGGCCGGGCGCAGGGTGGCGGTTGGATGCAGCTGCAGGTGTCGGCGGATGTTTTCGACCACCACGATCGAGTCGTCGACCACGCGGCCGATGGCGATGGTGAGCGCGCCGAGGGTGAGGATGTTGAGCGAGTAGTCGGCGAATCGCATCGCGATGAAAGTCACCAGCAGCGATGTGGGAATTGAGATCGCGGTGACCAGTGTCGCGCGCACCGACAGCAGGAACACAAAAATCACGAGCACCGCGAACGCGAGTCCGAGTAGGCCCTCGGTGACAAGCGTGTCGATTGATTGGGTGATGAACGGGGCCTGGTCGGTAACGATCTCGAGTTTCGACCCGTCGGGTACGAGCTCGTTGAGTTCGGGAAGCAGCTCGGCGACCGCATTCGATACCTCGACCGTGTTGGCGGCGGGACGTTTGGTGACTGAGATCGTCAGGGCGTCTTCGCCGTTAACTCGCGAGACGGTGGTCTTGGGTGAGGGTTCGAGCTCGACATCGGCAACATCGGCGAGGGTGATGAGCCTCGCGGGGTCGAGCCGGTCGGGTTTGAGGGCGATTTTGCCGAGGTCGGTGGCGTCGTTGATCAGGTTTCCGGCCTGCACCGTGAGCGTGTTGTCGCCCTCGGTGAGTTGCCCGGCGGGGATGAGCACCCCGGCGTTTTCGAGTGCGTCGGTGATGTCGGCGATCGCCACCGCGTTGGCGGTCATATCGCTGTCGCGTGGCGTGATCGAGATGCGGTCGGGTTGGTCGCCGGTGATGACGACGCCCCGCACACCGTCGAGTTCGCGAAGTTTTGGCACGACGTAGTTGTGCAGGTGTTCGGCGAGTTCGGCTTCGTCGCCGCCGGTGGCGCCGAGCTGCACGACCGGCAGATCGTCGAAGCTGCCCGAGAGCACCGTTGGGTCGACATCGTCGGGCAGATCGGAGCGGATGCGGTTGACCGCCTGCTGGATGCGCTGTTCGGCGTAGACGAGGTCGGTGCCGTAGCTGAATTTGGCGGTGACGACCGAGCGGCCCGAGCTCGACTCGGTGGTGGTGCTTTCAAGCCCCTGCAGCCCCTGCAGGGCGGTCTCGATCTTGGCGGAAATATCGGCGTCGACGATCTCGGGCGAGGCGCCCTGGTAGGTGGTCATGACGCTCACCTGCGGCAGCGAGATTGAGGGGATGAGCTCCTGTTTGAGCGAGTTGAGGGTGACCACCCCAAAAAACGCGATCGCGAGGGTGATGAGCGCGATGAGAGCTCGGTTGGCAAGAGAGAGTTTTGCTAGACGACGCACTCGCTCAGTGTTGCATGAGCGGTGCCTGCGTGACCAGGGCGGGAATCATCCTCGCGGTGGATTTGGGCGGCAGCGGGCAAGGTGGCTCGCGGTTTGTCACCGGATACGGTGCGAGATAACCATCACCAGCCACGAGAATATTTCGCGATATATCTTGTGTTTTGCAGCGCATCCCGCTACTTTCAAAGACGAGATATATCGCAACCGCGACTCGCCCACCCATAGCCGGCATCCCAAACAGAAAGTTGGACTCGACATGGAACAGTGGCTCATCAGCTCCCCAACCACCATCGACCTCGAAGTGGTTCGCCACGTTCGCGCGAACCTCATGCAGGGATCAATCGACATCATCGCCCACGACGAACCCACCTGCCGCGTCGAAGTATCGGCAGTAGAGGGCGCCGACCTGCGCGTCGCACTCGAAGGCGATGTGCTGCTCATCAACCACCCACAGCTGCGCTGGAACGAACTCGGCAGCTCAGCCCGCGCCATCCTCGACAACCCCAAAGTGCGCGTGAGCGTGCTCGTACCCACCCAGGTTGAGGTCAACGTCAAAGCCACCAGCGCCAATGTGCTAACGGTCGGCGTGCACGGCAATGTGGCCATCACCACGCTCGGCGGCGAACACTTCTGCGACAACACCGCCGGCAAACTCACCCTCACCTCGGCAACCGGCGAGCTATCGGTGCGCGGACACAGCGGCGCGGTCGACACCCGCACCGCCTCGGGTGATGTCACCGTCACCGGACCGATCACCGAGTTCAACGGCAACACCATCTCGGGCTCCACCGTGGTGGATGTGTCGGGTTCGATTCCCAGCCGCATCAGCAACATCAGCGTCTCGGGCGCCACCACCGTGCGCCTTCCCGCCGACGTTACGCCCGTTGCTGAGGTGACCGCCGTCACCGGCCGCGCCCAGCTCGGCAGCACCGTGCTCGAACCACTGCGTGGTCGCACCGAGCGAGTCGGCGATGCCGAAACTGCCACCACGAAGCTGCGCCTGTCAACCGCCACCGGACGCCTGGTGGTGCTGCGCGAAGGCGGCAATTGGCCGGATGCATCCGGTGCCGACAGCGCCCACGGCGTGGCTGATTCCGAAAGCACGAACACTGAAGCCGACAACACCGCCGCGGCATACCGAATCACCGATCCGGTGAATGTCGATCTCGACTCGGCACCGAAACTCACCCGCATCCACAACACTGAACCCGAAGCAGCACCATCGGCAGCAGCTGGCGAGGCCAAGGCGAGCGACACCGACGACCAGTCGCGCGCATCCGGCCACCAACCGTTTGAACCCGGCCAGACGCAGACCGCAGGAGGTAACGAATGACTCCCCCGAAATTCCGACACGGCCAGCTTCGCCTAGTGCTGCTCACGCTCATCGCCCGCCGGCCGCAGCACGGCTACGAGCTCATTCAAGAGCTCAGCGACCTGTTCAACGGCAGCTACGCGCCGAGCGCCGGCACCATCTACCCGCGCCTGGCCAAACTCGAAAGCGAGGGCCTGGTCACCAAGCACAACGATGGCCGCAAAACGGTGTATGCAATCACCCCCGACGGGCAGTCAGAAGTGGATGAACGCGCCGACGAGTTTGCACAGATCATCGCCGAATCGGCCGAGTCGATTGCACCCCAAGCCGATTCGGCACGCGATGGGCTGATGCAGGCGCGGCTGGCGCTGCGCAGCGAACTCGACTGGTTGGCAAGCGAATTGCGCTCGGACGCGACTGCCGCCACCGAAAGCACTAGCGGTGCCGGTGACGCTGGCGGTGACGGTGACGCTGGCGGTGCCGGTGACGCTGGCGGTGACGGTGACGCTGGCGGTGACGGCAACACCACCGCGCACACCGCGGCCAACACCGGCCCGCAACCAACCCCAGACGATCTCGTGCGGCAGGTAGATCAGATCCTGCAGCAGTTCCGTCAGGATGTGCGCCAGGATGCACGGCTCGCGGCTCGTTCAGGATCGCTCATCAGCGAGGCGGTCACCGACCTCGGCCACAGCCTCGGCAAACACGCCCGCCGATTCGCCGAACAGGTGGGCATCCACCGTCGCTAACGGCCACGCTGCAAGGCGCCGACTTCAACACCCAACGCGCCCGCATCCCCATCCACGCATCACCAGCAAGTGACCCTGTTACCGCCAAATGACCCTGCTATAGCAGGGTCACTCCGCAATAACAGGGTCACTTGGCGGTGAGCGACGGTATGTTGAACACGTGCATCCCAACAACCCCGACGCCGCCAACGAGCGGGCCGCAGCCCGCGAAATCACCCCGCTGCCGCAGCTATTACGCAACGCCGGCCTCGTATTCGCCGGCGGCACCGTGGGAGCGCTACTGCGTCAGCTGTTGATCACGCTCGAAACATCCACCGAATCGAGCCTGCTGATCACCTTCACCATCAACATCGTCGGAGCATTCACACTCGCCTTCGTAACCGCCCAAGCGGTACCCACCCGCTGGCAACTCGCCCTCGGCACCGGTCTATGCGGAGGATTCACCACCTACGCCACAATCGCCGTCGCTGCAGCCACCGACCTCACCGCCCAAAGCGTCACCGCCCTCACAGCCGCCCTCGCCACTGTCGTGATCGGGCTCGGCGCCACCGCACTCGGCTGGCGATTCGGCAACACCCGAAGAAGAAGCGAGCACACCCGATGATCGCCATCCTCCTGCTATTTGCAGCCTGCGGCGGCCTCGGTGCCGCACTGCGCTACATTCTCGACACGCTCCTCCAAGAGCGCGCCAGAATGCATCCGGCGCTATCGATCGTGCTCATCAACGCGCTCGGCTCGTTCCTGCTCGGATACTTCGGTGCCGACATTTTTGAACCATCATCAATCGCCAGCCTGCTGATCGTCTTCGGCTGTGGTGGCTTCACGACCTTCTCAACCGCGAGCCTCGACACCTACAAACTGCTGCGGCAGCGCGCCTTCGCTCTCGCTGCCGCCCACGGGTTCGGCCAGCTCGCGCTCTGCGTGGCGCTTGCATCCGCCGGCTTCCTCATCGCCCAGCGCGCCTAACCAGCCCCGGCACACAAACGCTCAGAACTAGTCAGACACCCGCTCGATAGCCGACTCTGCCAACGCCACCGCCCGATCAAGCGACTCGGTCGCGCTCAGCCCCGGCCCGTAGGTCAAAAAACCCACCCGCGGGTCGCGACGCGACCAGCCCGCGCGCACCTTCACCGAACCACCCACATCCCGCAGACCCAACGGCCGCAGATGCCCCGTAGCCTCACGACCACCAGTGGCCCACACCACCGCATCGATCGGCTCGCGCGAACCATCAGCCAGCACCACCGCATCCGACTCAAACCGAACAAGCGGCCCGCGCGAGGCCAGCACTCCGCGCAACTGCGCCGCATACACGGCACGAGTCAGCGGCACCGCACGCACCGACGCATCACTCGGCAACCAGTTACCGCGCTCCACCATCCGCTCAAGCCGCTGTCGCCGCCGCAAACCCAAATCGCCCACCCTCACGCGCCGCCGGCGCAACCCCAGCTGCGGAGGATCTTCAAACTGCGGACCACGCAACGTCGACCACACCGTCTGCGCGCCCAGCCGTTCAAGTTCAAGCAGACTCGCAACCGCGCTGCGGCCGGCACCAACCACCAGCACGCGACGACCAGCCAGCTCGTCTAACGACGACACCCGATACATATGCAGCTGTGCGCCCGCAAAATCATCAACACCCGGATACCAGGGCATAAAAGGCCGCGACCAACTACCGGTAGCGTTCACCACCACACCCGCCTCGATCACCCGGCGCTCGCCGCCGGGCATCGCAACCGTGATGCGCAACTCTGGGTTGCGGCGATGCTCGTCCACCCGCAACGCCCGCACACCGTGGGCAACAAACAGGCCATACGCATCCTCGTATTTCGTCCACACCTCAGGGATCACATCGCACGCACGCGCGTCAGCATCGAACCCCTCAAATGCCAAACCGAGCTCGCGCTGCCCCGGAAGGTCAGCAATCTCACCGGCCCGCAGCGAACCGTCAACCGTGGCCCACTCCCAGCCGTGCTGCCAGGTGGCGCCCGCGGCCCGGTGATCATCAATGATCAGGTAGTCGCGCATCGCCTCCAGCCCCAGCGCGCTCAGAGAATATCCGAGCGCAAGGCCGGATGCACCAGCCCCAATGACCGCAACATCAACCGACCGATACAGTTCTGTCAAAATCTGCCTCCTGCCGGGTCATACTGCTAGGAATCGCGCCGAGAGCCTTACAGTGTGTAGCCAATCTTACGGCGTGGTAAACTTCTCGGGCATTAGCATCTGTCGTTCATTCGGCCGGTTGACCCATTTCTCGACCGGCCCATGCTTGTTAGGGGGGTTACGCGCTATGGGGCGTGGCCGTCAGAAGGCGAAGCACACCAAGGTCGCCCGGGAACTCAAATACAACATTCCCGAGACCGACTATGAGCAGCTTGAGCGTGAGCTCGCGGGTCAGCGAGCCAACAAAGAAGACGACGAGCTGTCGAAGTGGTCAGAGTACCTCGACGACGAAGAAGACGACACCGACGACTACGACAGCTACAACGAACGTCGTTTCGCTTAACTAGGTCATGTTGCAACCGCCGGGGCTCACAATGAGCCTGCTGCTCGCCGCAATCATCGTGGTGGGAAACGCGCTCACGCTGATCGCCGTGCGTGGTTCGGCAACCGGGCGCTTCGGCCCCTACTCGGGGTTGATTGGCGTGCGTACCGCCGCGGCGCGTTCTTCGGATGCCGCCTGGCAGGCGGCACACCGCGCCGCGTGGCCGTGGGCACTCGGATGCAATGGCGTCGCGCTGGTTGCCGCGGCGCTCGGTGGCGCGCTGGGCAACACTGTTATGCCCTTCTTGGCGTGCATGGGGATAAGCGTGGCCGCCATGCTCGTCGGCGCGATCGCGCAGCTTATCGTGGGGCACCGCGCGGCGCAGCGCGAGCTCGGCGAGCGCTAGCGCTGCGCGCCTCGCGCGCACGCCTTGCCGCATTTGTGTGCCTCCGCGTCATTTGTATGTGGTGCACCACATACAAATGACTCGAACCCACACACAAGGCGGAACCGAGTGAGTCCGGGTGAGCGCGGGTGGCGAGGCGAGGCCGAGTGGGCGCGGTTGGGAGTCGCGCGGCGCGAGCGCGACGCCCAACCGCTAGCGAACCGGGCTCGGCCAGCGCTGCAGACGCTGCATCGTTGCACTCATCACCCATCCCGGGGTGAGGCGAACGAGTGCATTGCGGAACCCGACCGCGAATGGATGCTCAGCCTGAGCCATCGCTCCGGCCGCCCGTGAACGCCGCATCACCACGCTCGTGCGACGCTTTCGCAACTGTACGTATCTGGCCAAGATCGTGTCAAGCTCCCCTGCATCCGCATCGCGAAGCAAATAGGTGAGCGTTGCCGCATCCTCGATGCCCTGCCCGGCACCCTGGCCGAGGTTCGGGGTCATGGCATGGGCAGCATCCCCGATCAGCACAGTGCGGCCGCAAACAAAGGTAGTCAGCGGCCCCGCAAGATCGTAAATATCGTGACGCATCACCGCATCCTCGGCAGTGGCCGCGATGCACTCACGAACCGGGGCGTGCCAAGTCGCAAATTGCTGCTGAACAAACTCATACTCATTCGACGCCCGCTGCCCCTCGGGCAAATTGCGTGTGGCATACCAATAGACGCGGCCATCTAGCAGCGGAACCATGCCAAAAACCTGACCCCGAGCCCAAATCTCGCCCGGCTGCAGATCAAAGCTCACCGGCCGCTGGGTCACACCGCGCCAAGCCGTGTATCCGGCATAGCGCAGGCCGGTATCGAGACCGACAAGCCTACGGTTCTGGCTGCGAATACCGTCGGCTGCAACTACAAGGTCGAACTGTTCATCGCGATCGTTGGCTGTCACTTGCGGCGTGCCGTCAGCCGCGACGAGCGCGGCAGAACCGGTGCGCACCGTGCCTGGCCGAAGATGCACCAATAGTTCATGGTGCAACGCCGCGCGATGCACACTGCGCATCGTCGCCGCCGCGGTTACGGGCACCGATAGCAACCAGGATGCAGTCGCCTCGCCTTGCGAGCGACGCAAGACGGCGATTGAGCCGCCGGTGATGCCATCCCGCGCGATGTTACGAACCGCATCACCCAGTCCCACCAGGTCAAGCGCCTCGAAGGCGTTATTGAAGAGCGTGAGCCCAGCACCTGCCGGATTCGGTTCATCCCGGCGCTCAAACACCGTGACCTCGTGGCCGTCGGCCTGCATCCCGGCTGCAGCGACCAGCCCGGCAATCCCGGCGCCGATTACAGCGATACGCATCGCCACCCCTTTCACACGCATGTATCTATCTCCGCAAGCACATTCGCGCGCGCTTCACACGCACTCACACGCATTTGTATGTCTCCGCGTCAATTGTGTGTGTTCTGCCACATACAAATGACGCGAACCCACACACGAAGCGCGGGTAAGAGCGCGCGGGACACCGAGCGCGTGGCGCGGCGAACTAGTTGGCGTAACTGCCGACGAGGCGCACCGCGCCGCCGTCGACACCCTTGGCGCCCTGAATAAACCCGTCAAACGAGCGCTCGGCGAACGAAACCTCACCGGCGATCCAACCGTCAAGTCCCTCGTCCCGGCAGGCCGCAAGCACCGCATCCGCCTGCGACACCGAGACGACCGCGAACATCCCAACCCCAAGGTTCCAGGTGCCCTCGACCGACTCGAGCGATGCATCCGCAAGATCACAAAGCACGCGGAACACCGGCAGCGGCGACCAGCGTGACCGATCGAGCTCCACCCACGAGCCCTGCGGCAGCACGCGCGCGAGATTCGCAGCGATGCCACCACCGGTCACGTGCGAAAGCGCGTGAATAGCACCGTCAAGCTCGGGGCGCGCCAGCACCCGCACCAGCTCGCCGGTGTAGAGGCGGGTCGGTTCAAGCAGTGCCTCACCCCAGCTGGTGCCGAAGTCGGCGGCGTGATCGCGATAGTCGATGCCGCGGTCGGCGATGATGCGGCGGATGAGCGAGTATCCGTTCGAATGCGGGCCGGATGCGCCGAGAGCGAGCACCACGTCGCCGTCGCTGACGCGCTCGGCACCGATCACGCGATCGGCCTCAACCACACCCGTTGCGGCGCCGGCAACATCGTAGTCGTCGGCGCCGAGGAGACCCGGATGTTCTGCGGTTTCGCCGCCGGTGAGCGCGGTGCCGGTGGCGGCGCAGGCCTTGGCGATTCCCTCAACGATCGCGGCGATGCGTTCGGGAACCACACGCCCGCACGCGATGTAGTCGGTCATGAATAGCGGCCGGGCACCAACCACGATGATGTCATCGACGACCATGCCGACGAGGTCTTGCCCGATAGTGTCGTGCTTGTCGATCGCCTGCGCGATCGCCACCTTGGTGCCCACCCCGTCGGTGGATGTGGCCAGTAGCGGGCGACGCATCCCAGTGAGCGCTGACGCGTCGAACATGCCGGCAAATCCGCCGACGCCGCCAAGCACTTCTGGCCCGTGGGTAGCCTTCACCGCCGCTTTCATCAGCTCAACTGCACGGTCGCCCGCGGCAGTGTCAACACCGGCCGATGCGTAGAGGTCGTCGCTCATGTTCTCTAGCCTAGGCGGTTTGCGCGGCGGTCGGCGGCTGCTGCCGGCGCGCATGCCCTGCCTAGCCTGCCTGCATCCCTGCCCCGCCGCATCCCTGCCCGGCCGCATCCCTGCCCGGCCGCATCTCCGCTGCCTGCATCCCTGCCCCGCCACCCCCTGCTGCTGCAGATTTTTGTTTCCTGGCCTCAGATTTTTGTTTCCTGTTTTTTGTTTTTTGACTGCAAAATCGGGCTTTGAAACGTTTCACCTCAGAGAAACCCCCGATTCTGCAGCCAGGAAACAAAATTCCGCAGGGCGCCTGCAGCCAGGAAACAAATTTCGCAACGGGGATGCAGCCAGGAAACAAAAATCGGCAGGGGATCTGTAGGCACGGGGCAGGCCCAGGCAGAGACAACAGAACAGGACCCGGCCAGGCAGGCACAGCAGAACAGGGCCCGGCCGGTGGGGCTGGGCTTGCACTGATGCGGCTGCAATAATGCAGGTTGGTTTGGGTCGGTACCTGGAGTGGATGCGAGCGTGAAGTTCTCGAATCGTGAAAAGTGGCTGGTCGGCGCGATTGTGGCGGTGGCACTCATCGCCGTGTTCGCGATTTTTGCTCGCCCCGCTGGGCCCGGCAGCGAAGTCGCGCAAGAACGCGCCATCAACAACCAGCAGCCCACAGTCGCCCAAACCGCACCGCAAGACCAGGCAACAGGCCAAGATCCGGCCGACCAGCAAGTGCAACAATCCGACCTGTCTGCAGGCCTCGCCCGCCGCGATGCCGACGACTACACGGCAATCGGCGACGTGGATGCACCGCTGGTGATGATCGAATACAGCGACTACCGCTGCCCCTACTGCGCGCTCTACGCCACCGAAACCCAACCCGAACTCATCAAAAAATACGTCGACACCGGCAAACTGCGCATCGAATGGCGCGACACCCCCATCTTCGGCGAGCAGTCGCTCGACGCCGCGGTAGCCGCCCGCGCCGCCGGCGAACAGGGCATGTTCCTCGAATACAACCGCGCCATCTTCAACGAATCGACCGGCAGCGGTCACACCGAGCTACCCCGCGAGCGCCTCGTCGAAATCGCCAAAGAGGTCGGCATCCCCAACCTCGAAAAATTCGCAGCCGACCTCGACTCACCACAGCTGCTGCAGCTCGTGCAGGCCGACTACGAAGAAGCCGTGATGATCGGCGTGAACTCAACTCCAACGTTCCTGCTCAATAGCGGGGCGCTGCGCGGCGCCTATCCGCTTGAAACTTTCGAGCAGGTCATCGATGAAGAGCTCGCACGGCTGGGTGTGGAGTAGCACTGGATGATCGACATCGGTTTCGCAGGCGCGCTAGTTGGCGGTGTGCTGTCGCTGCTGAGCCCGTGTTCGGTGATGCTGCTGCCCGCGTTTTTCGCAACCACCTTCGCCGATCCGCGCACGCTGCTGGCGCGTGCGGGCCTGTTTACGCTGGGCTTGCTCACCTCGCTCGTGCCGCTGGGATTGTTCGCGGGGGCGGTTGGCGGCCTGCTGCTGCAGCATCGCGGTAGACTGATCGCGGTCGCAGTGTTCATTTTGTTGGCGCTCGGGCTCGTGCAGGTGCTCGGCATCCAGCTGCCCGGGTTCAGCCGCGGCGGCACCGATTCGACCTCGGGCGCGGCGATGTTTCTGCTCGGCGCGGTGTACGCGGTTGCGGGCGTGTGTGCGGGCCCGATTCTCGGGTCGGTGCTGACCGTCGCCGCCACCGGTGGGTCGGCAATCTATGGCGGGATGCTGCTGGCAATTTACGCGCTCGGGATGGCGTTGCCGCTGATTGTGCTTTCGCTGTTGTGGCGGCCGCTCGGCCCGCGGCTGCGCCGCTGGCTGCGCCCGCGTGAGCTGCGCATCGGTAAGTGGCGCAACGACTGGGCGTCGATCATTTCGGGCTTGATCGCGATCGGTTTCGGCGTCTTATTGTGGTGGTCGAACGGCACCGCGAACCTGCCCGCCTTCCTGCCGATCGGCACACAGCAGCAGATCGAGGTTGGTGCGCTGGATGCGACCGCGGGTGTTTCGGATCTTGTGGTCGTGTTGGTTGCGGCGGCAGTGGCGTTTGGTGCGGTGCTTATTGCATCCCGAACCCGGCGGGCTGAAGCGGTTGCTGAAGAGTCGACGGATGCGTAACACCAGCCGGCCATCAGCAGACCGGGCTACCGCTAGCTGGTTAGACCCGCGAGGTCGCTTTCGGTTGCGAGCCGGATTTCGGTGACCTGCGCCCGCACGTCGCGCGTCCATCCGGGAAGCGTGACTTCGTGGGGTGTGCGCAGCCGCAGCGCGTGGGTGCATTCGCCCCGCATCGGAAGTCGAAGCACACCGCCGCGCACCTCGTTACTGGTAACCGACGTGTCGAGCTGTTTTGCTACGGCGCTGATATTCCTGAGCGGGATGCGCGCAATCTCGCGCGTGCCCGACCGCAACACGAGTTCATCCCGCGTGACATAGTGCGGAAATTGGCGCGGTACGAGCATTTGCCCGAGCACGAAGATGATCGCGTACGCCTCAAACAGGTGGATGATCAGGCGCAGCTGTAACCACGGCACCACCAGTTCAATAACGGCGGCTTCGATCGCGACGACCACAATCATGGCGGCGAGAAACACATCCACCCCGCGGCGAGGATGCACGGGCGTCGCGGCTGCGGGGACGATCGGTTGTCGCCGCAATATTGTGCCCGCGAGGGCGCGCAGGCCGGTGAATTCGAGCAAAAAGAAGCGACGCACACTGCCCGGGATGACTCGCCTGACCACCAGCTGCCATGACTGTCGCACGGTGCGTCCGCCCTCGCGGGTGCGCACAAAGTAGATGCTGATACCGGCGGCGGTGAGCCAAGCCACATCGAAGACGAAGGCTTCTACGATGAGCGCGCGCGGGCCGAGGTCGGTGGTCGCGAGCAGTGTGAGCGTCACCGCACTGAGCACGCCAGCGAGCAGCAGCGCGGCACGAACCACGCCGGTGGCCCGGTCGATAGTGCGCAGATTGCTCATGATGTCATGATGCCGGATGCGACAGGTAGTCGCCAATTAGCGGCGCCGCCAGCCGCTCGAGTTCAGCATCCGTGAGGCCAGCGCGACGCATGACATCCCAGGCATCAAACCCGTCGAGCTGTTCGAGCACGGCCGATTCGACCGTGAACCCGAGCTCGGCGAGCCGCTCGGCAATGTGCGGGCCGTGATCGGGAAACCCCATGCGCGCGAAAAACGGCGCCAGTTCGGATGCGGTGAGCGCGTAATCTGCGGCGATCGCCTCGGGTTCGACACCGGCGAGCGACAGCAGCACCGCGGTGATGAGCCCGGTGCGATCGCGGCCGATGGCGCAGTGATACACGACCCCGCCGGGCGCGGTCGCCATTGTGCGCAGCACAGCAACCACCCGATCGGGTGTTTCTTCGAGCACCGGGCGGAAAAAGCGCGGGGTCCCGGCACGGTGTTCGGCGCGCATCCGATGCCAGAACTTGCTCGCCCGGATGTCGTCAAGCGGCACCCGCACCCCGAACATCCCCTCGGGCAGCTCAGCTTCGGGGCTCGGTGGCACCCGACCGGCGTTAGCGCGCTCATCATCCGGGGATCGCGGCTCGAGGCGAGTTTCGAAGTCGTTGCGCAGATCGAGCACCGTGCGAAATCCCTCGTCGTAGGCCGCGCCGAGGCCCGATTCGGTGGCGTAACGCAGATCGGCTGAGCGCACGTAGGCGCCGAACCGGGTGGTGCCACCATCGCGCAGCGGCAGCCCGCCAAGGTCGCGTGCGTTGTAAAAACCTTCCCAATTTCGGATGCGTTGCTGGTGCGCCATGCCGACATTGTCCGGGATGCAGTTAGCCGTGGCCTGGGTGCGCGGCGCGGCGATGCGTGCATCCGCGCGCGGCAAAGGTGACAGAATGGTGAACGGCGTTTCGCTGAATCTCTGAATCTCTGACTTCGAGGGAGCACCCCCTACCGTGTGTGGCATCGTCGGTCACGTTTCGACCAGCCCCGTCAACCAGCAAATCTACGACTCGCTACTGCTGCTGCAGCACCGTGGGCAAGACTCGACCGGGATCACCACCCTCGAGGGCAACACCCTGCACAGTGTGAAATCGAAGGGGCAGGTGCGTGAGGCATACCGCACCCGCGATATGCGTTCGCTGCTGGGCGACATGGGGCTGGGCCATGTGCGCTACGCCACCAGCGGCTCGGCCTCGCGCGAGGATGAAGTGCAACCGTTCTACGTGAACGCCCCCTACGGTGTGGTGCTGGTGCACAACGGCAATCTGACGAACACTCGCGAGCTCAGCGACGAACTGTTTCGCATCGACCGCCGCCACCTCAATAGCGACTCCGACACCGAGCTGCTGCTGAATGTGCTCGCCAATGAACTGCAGCGCACGATGAGCTCGGTGCACGCCGACCTCACCCCCGACGACGTGTTTGATGCGGTCGCGGGGGTGCACCGCCGCGTTGAAGGTTCGTATGCCGTGATCTCGCTGATCGCCGGGCGCGGGATGCTCGCCTTCCGCGACCCGTTCGGCATCCGCCCACTGGTGCTAGGCCACCGGCTCGACGATAACGGCCGCGACGAGTGGGTGGTTGCATCCGAGTCGCTCGTGATTGATGCCGGCGGCTACGAGCTGGTGCGCGAGGTGCGGCCCGGTGAGGCCGTGTGGATCACCACCGCCGGCAAGCTCTACAGCCGCGAATATGACGGCCCCACCCAGTTGGCGCCGTGCTCGTTTGAATATGTGTATTTGGCGCGCCCCGACTCGACGATGAACGGTATTTCGGTGTACAACTCGCGGTTGCGGATGGGTGAAAAGCTCGCCCGCAAGGTAGAGCGCGAGATTCGGCTTGACGATATCGACGTGGTCATGCCGATTCCCGATTCGGCGCGCCCTTCGGCGATGGAGCTCGCGCGGGTGCTCGGCCTCGACTATCGCGAGGGTTTCTACAAGAACCGCTATATCGGCCGCACGTTCATCATGCCCGGCCAGAAGGTGCGCAAGAAGTCGGTGCGCCAAAAACTGAACGCGATGCCGGTCGAGTTCGAGGGCAAGAATGTGCTGCTGGTTGACGACTCGATCGTGCGCGGCACCACATCGAAAGAGATTGTTGAGATGGCGCGCGCTGCCGGCGCGAAAAAAGTGTATTTTGCTTCGGCTGCGCCGCCGGTTCGTTACCCGCACGTGTACGGCATCAATATGCCCACCCGCGGTGAGCTGGTGGCGTCGGCCCGCACGGTTGAAGAGGTGCGTTCGGTGATCGGGGCGGATGCGCTGGTTTACCAGGATGTGGACGATCTGTTCGCGGCGATCACCGAGGGCACCGATATTCAGCAGCTCGATATGTCGTGCTTCACCGGCGACTACGTCACCGGCACGGTGACCCCGGAGTATCTCGCCTGGCTCGAGAACTCGCGCAAGTCGTAGCGCGGGCGCGCGCGGCGCGCTGGATGCGCTGGGCACGGGGCGCCCCGGCACTCCGGGCGCCCCGGCATCTGTGTGGCTTAGCGTCATTTGTATGTGGCAGAACACACACAGATGACGCTAAGCCACACAAATCCCGCTGATACGCGGCCCCAGAGGCCTGCATCCCGACGACACGGACACACAGCACACGGCAGCGGTGCCAGAACCCGCAACACCGCGAACAACTGGCACCGCCACACACTTCTGGCACCCGCATACCGGTGCCATTTGTCAGCCACGGTGCCAGAACCGCGGAGGCAGCGAGTTAGCGCACCGCTTCGATGAAGTTTTGGATGCGAATCGACTGCGTTTGTGTCAGCAGCTCTTCCGGCGAGCGCTTTTCAACCACGGTGCCCTCATCAAAGAACGCGAGCGAGTCTCCCACCTCACGCGCGAATCCGATTTCGTGGGTGACCACGACCATCGTCATCCCGGCAGCGGCGAGCTCCTTCATCGTGCCGAGCACCTCATCCACCAGCTCGGGGTCGAGGGCACTCGTGGGCTCGTCAAACAGCATCAACTCAGGATCGAGCGCCAGCGCCCGGGCAATCGCCACGCGCTGCTGCTGACCACCAGAAAGCTGATGCGGCATCTTCTCGGCGTGCGAGCCAAGCCCAACGCGCTCGAGTTCCTGCATCGCCCGCTCACGGGCCGCCGACTTGCTCATCTTTTTCACGTGGATCAGGCTCATGGCCACGTTCTCCAACGCATCCACGTGGTTGTAGAGGTTGAAGCGCTGGAAAACCATGCCGATCCGTGAACGGAAATCGGCAAATTCCCGGTCGCTCCACTCTCGGGCCCGCCCATTTTCGAGCGTGTAGCCCACCTCTTGGCCATCGACAGTGATGCTGCCCTCATCAATGAATTCGAGTCCATTGATGGCGCGCAGGAAGGTTGATTTACCCGAACCCGAGGGGCCGATGATCACGCTCACCTCGCCGCGGTGCACATCAAAGTCGATGCCGCGCAGCACTTCCACCTCGCCAAAGCTCTTGCGCACACCCCGTGCGCGCACCAGAACCTCATTTGCAGTCATGGTTATTGTCCTCTCGAGGTTATTTCACGTTCCGAGCCGGCATCTTGATGGGGCCGGTCACCAGGTCGATGAGGCGCCCCTGGGTGCCGTTGCCGCGCGCAATCCGCACGCGATCCTTGCCGAAGCGCCGCTCGAGACGCGACTGCAGGTAGGTGGCGATGGCGGTCATCAGCATGTACCAGAGGCTGGCCACGATCAGCAGCTCAATAATCATGTTGTTCTGCTTGTAGATCTTGCTTGCCTCCGACATGAGGTCGTTGCCGGCCACCACGATGATGAGCGAGGTGGTCTTGAGCATCGAGATGAACTCGTTCGCCGTCGGCGGGATCACGATGCGCAGGGCTTGCGGCAACACGACCAGGCGCATCGCTTGACCACGGGTCATTCCGCCAACGAGTGCGGCTTCGGTCTGCCCCTTGTCGACGGCGAGGATACCGGCGCGCACGGTTTCGGCGAAGTAGGCCGCCAGGTTCAGCCCCAGGCCCAGCACCGCTGCGGTTGCTCCCGAGATGACGTCGTTGGTGTCCCAGCGGTAGCCGATCAGGGTCCACGGAATTTGGATGGTGATATACGGCAGCAGGAACGCCAGGTTGAACCAGAAGATCAGCTGCACCAGCACCGGGGTGCCGCGGAAAAACCAGATGTATGCCTCGGCGATCCACTTCAGCACCGGATTGTGCGAGAGCTTCATCACGGCAATGACCACGCCGAGCACCAGGCCGAGTGCGGTAGCCGTGATGCTGATCCAGATCGTGACGCCAATACCGCGCAGGATGCGACCGTCGAAGAGGTACTGGCCCACCGCATCCCAGTGGATACGTTCGTTAAAGAGAATGATCGAAGCAACCCAAATCACCACCAGGATGGCAACAATTGCGGTTACCCAGCGCCAAGGATGCGCGCGGCGTTCGATCGCGAATTCGGAGCCGTCATCAGTAGTGAACGGCGCTGTGCGTCGATTCGGCATGAGTGCCCTTTCTGCCACGGATGCGGCTAGTTATTGCCGCCGTTGATGGTTGCGGTTTCGATCGCCATTTCGTCGACTTCCCAGGCGGCGAGAATTTTGGCGTAGGTGCCGTCGTCGATGAGTTCCTGCAGCGCTTCCTGCAAAACCTTTGCGAACTCTTCGTCATCATTACCGACACCGATACCCCAGATGCTCTCGTCGCCCTCGATGGCAACCGAGTCGAGCTTGTTCTCGGGGTTGGATGCGTGCCACTGCGCCACCGGGTAGTCGGTCACGGTGGCGTCAGCGCGGCCACTCTTCAGCGCCAGGTTGACGCTCTGGTCGCCGTCGAAACGCAGCACCTCGTAGGCGGGTTTACCAGCGTCTACGCATTCCTGTGACATTTCATCAACGAGCGCGGCGCTCGAACCTGCATCAACCACGGCGAGGGTCTTGCCGCACAGGTCCATCGGGCTTTGCACGCCCAGCGGATTACCCTCAGCGACGAGGAAGGCGTTGCCCGACTGCACATAGTCGACGAAGGTCATGCTCTGACGGCGTTCTTCGTTGTCGGTCATCGAGCTGATCACCGCGTCGAAGCGGCCGGCGAGAATACCCGGAATCTGCGCGTTGAACTCCTGGTCTTCAATGCTCATTTCAAGGCCGAGTTTGCGCATCAATGCCTGGGCGATCGCCGGGTCGACCCCGATGATGTCTTTGCCATTGTCGGTAAATAGCTCCATTGGCGGGTAGCCCACCGACGTGGTCCACTTCACGCCGTTTGCGCGGTACTCCTCGGGCACCTTGGCGCGCAGCTCTTCGTTGGGTTCAATACCCTCAATGATCGACTTGGCTCGTTCGTCGTCGGGCACCGGTAGGTAATTGACCTGCGAGAGGTCTCTCGAAGCGGCCTGTTCCACCTCCCACAGCCACTGTCCACCGCATCCGGTGAGCGCAGTGGTGACCGAGAGCATTCCGGCGGCCGCCACGAGCGCGCGGGCACGCATCCTATTCATCATTTTCACTCCTCATTGAGTTGGTAAACGACCTCACCATCCACCACGGTCTGCTGCACACGGATGCGCCACAAATCGCCGGGTGAACAGGTGAACGGGTCAGCGTCAAGCGTGACGAAGTCGGCGTATTTGCCCACTTCGAGAGTGCCGAGCCGGTCGCCGAGGCCGAATGCGTCGGCTGCGCGGCCGGTGTAGCTATCAACCGCATCCGCAACACTGACGCGCTCTTGCGGTTCGCGACCCTCGGGAGGTTCGCCGTCGCGGCGCTGTCGAGTAACTGCCGCGTGGATGCCGTACAGCGGCGCAACCGGCTCGATGGGCGCATCCGAACCGAATGTCACCAGCGCCCCGCGCTCCATGAGCGTGTGCCAGGGATAATGATGCGTGGCCCGATCACCTAGCAGGGTGACACTGAGCGGGTAGTCGCCGGTGCAGTGAATCGGCTGCATGGATGCAATGACATTCAGCTGCTTGAAGCGGTCAATATCCGAATCGATGATGTGCTGGGCGTGTTCGATGCTGTTGCGCAATCCGTGCTGCCGCGTGATTTCGGCCGTGGCTTCATAGGCGTCGAGCACATTGGTGTTGGCGCGGTCTCCGATGGCGTGGGTGCTGACCGCGATGCCGTTGCTATTGGCGCGGGCCACATCCACTGCCAGATCGGTCGAGCCGGTCACCTCGACACCGCAATTGCATTCATCGCCCTCATAGGGCGCGTGCATGAGCGCGGTGTGTGATCCGAGAGCGCCGTCGCTGAAAAGCTTCACCGAGCCGGTCACCACCCAGCGGTCGCCGTCGCCAGTGCGGCGTCCCTCGGCGATGGCGCGGTCGAGGGCGGTTACCGGGATGCCCTTACGCACCCGCACGCGCAGGCGATCTGCGGCAGCCAACTGCAGGTATCCATCCCGCACCTGTTCGCCATCGAGGTCGGTGATCGCGGTCACGCCATAGCGGTGCAGATGCTGCTGCACCTGGTCAAGCAGTTCGGCACAGTCGTTGAGCAGCAGTTCAGTGACGCGGCTGCGCGCCACATCGCTGTTGTTTTCGCGCAGCACGCCGGTGAGCTGGCCGTTTTCGTCGCGCTCGATCACACCGCCGGGAAGCTGCTCGGTGCTGTCGTCGATGCCGAGCTGTGCGAGGGCGCTACTATTCAGGCACACCGAGTGGCCGTCAACGGTGTTGAGCGCCACGGGGCGATCACCGAACACTTCGTCGAGGTCGCGGCGGTGCAGTGATTCGCCGGCAAGCCAGCGGTTCGCGTTCCAGCGCCCACCAACCACCCAGCCGGTGCCGGGGTTTTCGGCGTTCCATGCCCGCAGCTGGGCCAGAGCCTCCGCCAGCGAGTTGGCTTCGCTGGCATCGGGCGACTGGAACTGCAGCGCCATGGCACCGGAGTGCAGGTGGGTGTCAAAAAAGCCCGGAAGCAGCACGGCGCCGCCGAGTTCGGTGACCGGTGCATCCATACCGGCGATTTCGCGGCACTCTTCAAGGCTGCCGATCGCGGCGATATCGCCGTCAACCACCGCGATTGCGCCGCTGAATGGCGTGGCATGGGCACTGGTCAGGATGCGCGGATGAACAAATACTTTGGCGGTCACCTAATTCCTCCTTGAATTGGCACGTAGCGCTGCGGCGAACCTCTCGCTATCGACGCTGAGGAGAGTCTTCATTGACTCGCCCAAACTTCAGGTCGCAGAACTCTCGGTGATTACGACTCTAGAGCTGTGTTCTGGTGGATTAACAGTGTCAGTTACAAGAACTCGTTCGCTGACTGCTCCGTGCCGCCTCGTTCGCGCGCTGCACGGTGCATCCGCCCTGCGCCCAAGCGGCTGCACGCCGCAGCTCCCGCGACGCTGCATTCACACATGCGCACCTCGGGATTTGTGTGCCTTAGCGTCATTTGTATGTGTTCTGCCACGCACAATTGACGCTAAGGCACACAAATCCGGTAGAGGGGAGCCGTGCGTGCGGCGAGAGCGGTGCGTGAGCGGCGTGGCGCGCGAGCGAGAACGCGCAGCGCACGGCAGCGGTGCCAGAACCGGCAACATCGCGAACAACTGGCACCGCCACACACTTCTGGCACCCGCATACCGGTGCCACTTGTCGGCGCCGGTGCCAGAACCGCGGATGAGGGTGCGGCGCGGCTACTGCTCCGAGCGGCCGCCGGCCGCGTCCGCACCATCGGCACCATCCGCATCCTCAGCAGCCCCCGCGCCAGGCACGCGACGCACCGTCACTTTGCCGCGCTTACGCGACACAATGGCGTTGATAATCAGCCCAATCGCTGCAAACAAAATCACGCTCAGCGCGGTGATAAACACCAGGAAGAACCCCAGCGCCTGCTCGGGCGTGTGCACCTGATACCCCGCGTACAGCGACTCTGGCGGCGGAAAACTATACGCGCAAATGATCGACGCGATCACACCCACCACGACACCAATCGCGATGAACAGCGGCAGGTTCACCTGCCGCCGCACCGTGAGCTGCAACTCATCCGGCAGCTGTCGTTCAGTTGGTTGCTCAGCAGCGGCGGGCTCTGGCTGAGCTGATTCGCCGGCATCGGATGCAGCGGCTTGCTCGGGCGAGCGGTCATTATTCGCGACAGACATGCGAACCATTGTCTCCCATCGGCCACCGTTACTGCAGCCGCAGAACCGGCAGCAGCGCATCCAGATTCGCTCGACTACCGGATGCGAGAACGGCACCGGATGCGTGCGCCGCCTCCCAGCCCAGTGCGCCGGTAGCCAACCGCAGCCAAGTTTCGGCATCGGTTTCGATCACGTTCGGCGGGGTGCCGCGTGTGTGCCCCGGGCCCTCGATGCACTGCACGGCGCCGTAGGGAGGCACCCGCACCTCAACCGATTTTCCGGGCACCCGCTCGGCAAGCGCCTGCAGTGAGTAGCGCACCGCTGTCGCCACCGTATTGCGATCGGTTTCGCCCACCTGCCACCGCTGCACTGCAGCCATACCAGCCGCCTCATCAATTCGTTTCCGCGCCATATTTCCAGTGTCTCGCAACACCGGGCCGCCTTGCATCCACACGGCCGTTTCTGTCGAAGTGCCCGCTCACTGGCCGCAGAATGGCCAAGTGCCGGTAACCTGACTGACGTGAAGATTCTGGTTTTGGGGTCAGGCGCCCGTGAGCACGCCATCATCACCGCGCTCCACCGTGAGGGCGGTCACGAAATTGTTGTCAGCCCGGGCAATGCCGGAATGACCGACGTCGCACAACGCATCCGAATGAGCATCACCGACCCCGAACTGGTGGCTGACTTCGTCAAAGAAGAGCAGTTCGATCTCGTGGTCATCGGGCCCGAAGCACCGCTGGTTGCCGGTGTCAGCGATGCGGTACGCGCCCTGGGTGTGCCCGTGTTCGGCCCGTCGCAGTCGGCCGCCGCGATCGAAGGATCAAAAGCGTTCGCCAAAGACATCATGCAGCGGGCGAATGTGCCCACCGGCCGCGGCAAACAGTGCCAAGACATTGACGAACTCATCAGCGCCATCGACGAGTTCGGTGCGCCCTACGTGGTGAAAGCCGACGGGCTCGCTTCGGGTAAGGGTGTGATTGTCACCGAAGATCGCGGTCAGGCAATCCGTCATGCCGAACAGTGGATCGTTTCGGGGCCGCTGCTGGTAGAAGAGTTTCTCGATGGCCATGAAGTGTCGCTGTTTTGTTTCAGTGATGGCGAGGCCGTGCGTGCCCTGCCCCCGGCTCAAGACTTCAAGCGGCTGCACGATGGCGACCACGGACCCAACACCGGAGGCATGGGTGCCTACACTCCGGTGCCGTTCCTCAGCGACCGCTTCGGAAGCGAGCAGGAGTTTGTCGCCGAGGCCGTGCGCACTGTGGCGCAGCCGGTAATCGACACGCTGCGCGCCGACGGCAACCTGTTCCAGGGGCTGCTTTACTGCGGCCTGATCGTCACAGCCGCGGGTATTCGCGTGATTGAGTTCAACGCGCGCTTCGGCGACCCCGAAACCCAGGTGGTGCTCGAGCGTCTGGGCGAACCACTTTCGGCGCTGCTGCTCGCATGCGCCAACGGCACGCTTCACGAGCATCCCGAACAGCTCGCGGTGCGCGACAATGCCGCCGTCACCGTGGTGATCGCGGCCGAGGGATACCCCGAGCATCCCGTCACCGGACTCCCCATCGGCGGGCTCGATGATGCTGCCGCTGCCGGTGCTCTGGTGCTGCACGCCGGCACCGCAACCGACGACAACGACGAACTGGTAGTCAGCGGCGGCCGCGTGTTGAGTGTGGTTGCCACCGGCGACACCATCGCGGATGCACGCCGCGTCGCCTACACGGCAGCCGGCCGCATTGAGCTCGAGGGCGCGCAATACCGCAGCGATATCGCACAGCTCGGTGCCGCGCTACAAGACTCACAGCGCGCCCTCACTCAGATGACGCAACCGGCCGCCGAGACCGCTCAGTTCAGCGACACTCCGATCGCTGCGGCAACCGCGCGCGCGACCGGGTTTGAACCCGCCGCCGATCCGCTCGCCGACTACCGCCACGTGTATTCCGGCAAGGTGCGCGAGATTTACGAGAGCGACGACGCGCTGCTGCTGGTTGCATCCAATCGTGTCTCGGCATTCGACCACCTGCTCGAACCCGAGATCCCCGGCAAGGGGGCGATGCTCACGCAGCTGAGCCGATGGTGGTTCGACCGTCTCGACGTGCCCAATCATCTGCGTGAGCCCGAGGGCTGGGATGCGCAGCTGAGCACCTGGGATGCGGCCCGCACGATGCGCGTCGCCAAACTCGAAATGTTCCCAATCGAGTGCGTCGTGCGCGGCTATCTCACCGGTTCGGGGTTGAAAGAGTATGAGGCCACCGGCGCGGTGTGCGGGGTGCCGCTATCCGAGGGATTGCGCGACGGCGACCGGCTGCCCGAACCGATTTTCACCCCGGCCTACAAGGCACCGCAGGGTGAGCACGATGAGAACATCAACTTCGAGCGTGTAGTCGAGCTGATCGGTGAGGATGATGCGCGCGCACTGCGTGAGCTGTCACTGCAGGTTTATCGCACTGCTGCCCAGATCGCGCTCGAGCACGGGCTGGTGCTTGCCGACACTAAGTTTGAGTTTGGTCGCGACCCAGAAACCGGTGCGATCACCCTCGCCGACGAGGTGCTCACCAGCGATTCTTCACGCTATTGGGATGCGGATGCTTATGCCGACGAAACGGCCGGGCTGGATGCGCGGCTGGCGTCGTTCGACAAGCAAATTGTGCGCAACTGGTTGCGTGACAACTGGGATGGGGAGGGCACCCCGCCGGTGCTGCCCGCCGAGATCGTCGAGCGCACCCGCGAGCGCTACGCCGAGCTGCTGCAGCGCCTGGGAGTGCCCGCCGCCGCGCAGTAGGAGCGGCGGCGCGTCACGCGCCACAACAGCACCACCCCGCCCCACCCACAACTGACCCTCTAACTCGCAAGTGACCCTCCTACAACAGGGTCACTTGCCGACAACAGGGTCACTTGCCGGTAGGGGCGGCCGGATGTGCGGGGCAGGCGGCCGGCCGGGCAGGACGGGCGGATGCGCGGACGGGACGGGCGCAGCGGCGCGCAACCAAGGAGCGGCCCGCACCCACACGGCAGCTCAGCCTAGGCTGTGCGGCGGCGTGGTTTCTTCTTGGCTTTTTCGCGCAGCTCGCGCAATCGCTCCGACATCGTTGATCCGTCGGGGTCGGCTTCCAGATCGGGCAGCGGCTCGTTCCACGCTTTGATGAGCGCCCACGCCACCGCCGTCAACGGCACCGCAATCAGTGTGCCGATGATGCCTCCGAGCACGGTACCCACCGTGAGGGCGAGCATCACCACCAGTTCGTGCAGCGCCAACTGTTTACCCAGCACGATCGGCGAGAGCAGGTTGCCTTCGGCCTGGTTCACGATCACCACGATGATCACCACTACCACCGCGGGCCAGAACCCGTTAGTTACGAGCGTCACCAGCGACGCCACCACACCGGCGAGTGTGGCACCAACCACTGGGATGAACGCACAAATAAACACCACCACGGCCAGCGGCAGCGCGAGCGGCACCTGCAGCACCGCCAAGCCAACACCGATCAGCAGTGCATCCACGAACGCAACGATGACGGTGCCGCGCACATAGCCGCCGAGCACGGCGACGGCACGCATCCCCATCAGTTCGGCGCGCAGGTGCTGCGCATCCTGCAGCGGGTGAATTATGAACCGCCAAATCTGCGGCCCGTCTTTCAAGAAGAAGAACAGGATCACCAGGAACAGCACCAGTCCGGTGACAAACAGGCCCACCGTGCCGATGCTGGCGGCAACTCCGCTGCCAACGGCGCCGTAGTTGAGGTTGCTCAGCCACTCGCGCGTAGCGGCCCATCCCTGTTCAATGTTGGCGTCGTTGAGCGCGAACTGCGGGAAGGTTTGGTTCCACCATTGCACCAGGTGGGTTATGCCTTCGACGGCCCGCTCAGTGAGCAGTTCCCACGAGCCGGCGATCTGCGCCACCACCAGCCACATGGCGCCAGCAAGAATCAGCAGGATGCCCAGCAGCACTGTGATGGTGCCAAGCACCCGCGGCCAGCCCCGGTTCTCGAGCCAGCTCACCACGGGGCCGAGTGCGGCCGAAACGATCAGTGCGAGTAGCAGCGGCGTCATCACCAGCGAAACCTGCAGCAGCGACCAGATCACCACCGTCGCCGCAGCGAGAATCAGCATCCCCTGTAGGGCGCGGGTGGCGACGATGCCGATGCTGTCTTTCCACAGCGCCTGCACGGTCTCGGGCTGCCTGAGTCGCCCTTGGTCGGCCATGAGTCCTCCTGCTTGCGTGGCGCGCATCCCGCTACTCGGGTATGCGTACAGTATTCGAACTTACACAGCCGCACTGTGGTCGCGTGTCATCAACGCACTGCCGGGATAGGATGGGCGTCAGATTGAGTGGGATGAGAGGAACCTCGATGCCGAAGATCATCGTGCAGGTAATGCCCAAGCGTGAGCTGCTTGACCCGGCCGGTAAGGCAGTGCAGCGTTCGCTGGCTGCGGGCGGTCGGGGTCACTTCACCGATGTTCGCATTGGTAAGCGTTTTGAGATCACCACCGACCGCGAGGTCACCGCTGAGCTCATGGAAGAGGTGGCGGCGCTCGCCGACAATTTGCTGTCGAACGGTGTGATTGAAGATGTGACTTCGATCGATGTGGTCGAGGATGCCGGCGAGGTCGATCCTGCCGACACCGAAACGGTGACCGACGATGGTTTTCTGCCCACCGGCGCGGCGAGCGACGGCCAGGCACTCGCGAATGAGGCGGGCAACTAATGCGGGTTGGCGTTGTTACCTTCCCCGGCACGCTCGATGATCGGGATGCGCAGCGCGCCATCGAGATCGCGGGCGGTGAGCCGGTGGCACTCTGGCACCGTGACGAGTCGCTGCGTGAGGTGGATGCGGTGGTGCTGCCGGGCGGTTTCAGCTACGGCGACTATCTGCGCTGCGGGGCAATTGCCGCGCAGGCTCCGGTCATGAAAGAAGTCGTTGCTGCCGCTAGTAAAGGCATGCCGGTGCTCGGTATTTGCAATGGTTTTCAGATGCTCGTTGAGTCGCATCTGCTGCCGGGTGGTTTGATTCGCAACGCGCACGGCCGGTTCGTGTGCCGTGACCAGCGGCTGCGGGTTGAGAACATCGACACCCCCTGGACTAACGCCTATGAGCAGGATGAAGAGATCATCATCCCGCTTAAAAATGGCGAGGGTGCCTATATTGCCGACGATGAGACGCTGAATCGCATTGAGGGTGAGGGGCTAGTGACCTTCCGCTATGTGGGGGTCAACCCGAACGGTTCACTGAACGATATTGCGGGGCTGCGCAATGAGCGCGGCAATGTTGTTGGGTTGATGCCGCACCCCGAGCACGCGGTTGAACCCGGTTTTGGCCCGGATACTCCCGAGCGGATGCGGTCGGGTATCGATGGTCTGGGGATGTTCGCTAGCGTGCTGCGCTCGATGGCGCAGGCTTAGCGCGCAGTTTGATCACTGCGGCGCGCTTGGGCATAGCTGAGCGGTGCCGCTACAGCAACCCTTTCGCGGCCGCGAGCGCCCCAGCCTGAAACCTGCTGTCGGCACCGAGCAGCTCGAAGATTTGCGCGATGTGTCGCCGACAGGTGCGCACGCTCATCCCGAGCCTGGATGCCAGCGCTTCATCGGTGAGTCCGGATGCGAGGCCGCGCAGAATCGTCCGCTGCGTGGCGCTGAGTTGCTGCTCGGTTGTCGCGTCGTCGACGGTGAACGGGTCCGCAAATTCCCACACCGCATCAAAAAGTGCGCCGAGCAATCGCACGAGGTCTGCATCCCTGGTAACAATTGCAGCGCCGTCGTCGGTTTCTCGCCCGCGCGAGAGGATGGCGGCGTGCCGGTCAAACATGAACAGGCGCCACGGCACTACCGGTAGTGTGCGAAACTCGGCTCCGGCGGGCGTGAGCCGGGCCACCGAATTACGGGTTGCGACGTGGTCGCGGCGACGCTCGTGGTAGAGGTTTTTGCGAATGACCCCGCGCTCAAGCAACTCGAGGTCTTTCGCGTCGCTTTCTTCATGCATTTCGACGGTGGAGCCACGGCCGGGAACTACCATCAGCACTTCTTTGTTGACTCTGCGCCCGAGGTCAAGCAGTAACTGCTGGGCGGTAGTGGCATCCTCGATGACCTCGAACTGCGACGCACTGCTGACGCGCGCACGTGTTTCGAGATATTTCGGCACGAGTGGCAGCATGGTGGCGCGCCGCTCGGCAACCTCGCGCTGCAAGTTGAGAATCTCACGTTCCTGCGCATCCACGAGCCCGGCGAGCGCCACCTCAGGCGGCACGGCAACATAGACACCCTCGACGGTTTGCACGAGATGTAGGGCAATGAGCTCGTCGAGAGCTTCTTGCGCATCGCGTATCCGCAGCGCCAGCCCTTCAGAGACCGAATCGACTGACGCCTCCGGCAGTGCACTGATGAACTCGTACACGTGCAGGGCGTTCGCGGTCAGCATCGATCTCATGCCCCCTGAGCGTAGCGGCCAGATCGCCTATCTTCAGCCGATGGGATGCGGTGTTACGCCGCGCGTCGCGCGTCGGCGGCCGCGAGTGCTATGGTGACCACCGCAAATGTGCCGGCAAGCACACTGAGTGCGAACACCGGCTGGTTCGCATACAGCGGCACTGCGGCCGAGCCGACGATGGCGGGGGCCACGAGCAGCCCGACGAGTTTGTTGCGCTGCGCCTTGTCGGCTTGGCGCAACAAGCGAGCGGCAACGAGTGAGAAACCGATGATGCCGATTACAAACGGCACCATGAGCCACGCGGTCAGCTGTTGAGCCAGCACCGCGATGGTGATTGCAGTGATCCAGGATGCGGTTGCGACTGTGGCGGTGATGCGAGTCATTTTGTGTCCTTTCGCTTGGGATGCACAGCCAGACTCGCCCGGCTGATGGCCGGTCACAAGTGGAACTTCGCGTCAAGGCAGGATGCTGTCAATACCGGCAAGCTGTGGCGTAATTCCACGCCCTGAGCCGGCTGTTGACAACTAGTGGAGACGGCAGGAAGTTGCCATGTAGAGCATCCAGCTCGAACCGCGACGGCCCGATATGAACCCCGATGACGGCAGGTTCGGGCGGGTTTGGCACGGCTTGCTACTGTGCGGAGCGACACCGCAACCACCAGTCGGAAGGAACCACCTATGGCAGTGTTCAATGTCACCTCGAAAGCAACCGGCGAAACTCAGCTCGAAGTCACGGCTCGCCAGTTCAAGTTTGTTGTCGACGAACCGCCTACTCTCGGCGGCGAAGACCAGGGCCCCAACCCGGTCGAGTATGTGCTCGGCGCGCTGCTGGGATGCTTCAACGTGGTCATTCACATCGTCGCGAAAGAGCGCGGCATCACCATCAATTCGCTCACGCTCGACGCCGAGGGCGACCTCGACCCGTCGAAGGTGGTTGGCCAGCCCACCGAGAACCGCGCCGGATACAGCGACATCCGCGTCACCGTGCGGCTCGACAGCGACGCCGACGATGCCACCGTGCAGTCGATCATCGATGAGGCGAAGTCGCGCTGCCCCGTCTCTGACAACCTCGCGAACCCCACCCCGGTGTCGTTCGCGTTCGAGCGCGCCTAGTGCATCCCTTTAAAGCCGTAGCTTGCTGACTGCCCTCGGTTTCGCCGGGGGCAGTCGCGCTTCAAAGCCACCGAAACCACTGAGGGACACCGCTATGGCGGTATCCCTGTGGGTTTTCGGTGTACCCGAGCGGTGCCTGCGGCGCTGGGCCACGCTCGCGTCGCGAAGTCAGCTACTTCGCAACCTCGTTCTTGTCTTTGCGGAAGCAAAGGAACCAGTCGAGGCAGTACTCGTCTTCGCTCTGGTTCAGCATGCGCTCAGCAGCCACACCGCATGAACCGGCGGTGGGCACGATCACGTCGTCGCCGGGGCGCCAATCGGCGGGGGTTGCCACATCGTCGCGGTCGGCGGTCTGCAGCGCGATGATGATGCGCTTAATCTCGTCGAAGTTACGACCGGTCGACAGCGGGTAGTAGAGGATGGTGCGGATGATGCCCTCGGGGTCGATGATGAACACCGCGCGCACCGCCTGCGTGTTCGACTGACCGGGCTGGATCATCCCGTATTTCTTCGAAATATCCATGCGGATGTCTTCGATGAGCGGGAAGGTCACGTCGATGTTCTTCATGTCTTTCCACTCGAGTTCTTGAATCTTACGCAGCCAGGCGATGTGTCCGTACAGCGAGTCGACCGACAGGCCAACGAGTTCGGTGTTGAGCGCCTTGAACTCGCCCATCATCTTGGCGAAGGTCATGAACTCGGTGGTGCACACCGGCGTGAAGTCGGCCGGGTGCGAGAAAAACACCACCCACTTACCCGCATAGTCGGCGGGAAAGTTGATGTTGCCCTGCGTGGTTACGGCCTCGAACGCCGGTGCGGGCTCACCCAGCATCGGCATCGGGGTACGAGTTTCAGTAGTTACGATCTGCTCGGTCATCTGAACCTCCGGAAGAGCTCAGCGGCATCTGAATCCGTTGCCGCACTACGGCTGTATGTGCCTCCATTTTACGAGCGCGAGGCGTACAGATTGATGTGAGCTTTTCGCCCTTCACAACACTCAAAATATGCCCTTGACCGGCGATTGTGTGCATCCAATCACCACCGCCGCACACTCTCTGCGCGGCTGTTCGACCAGCAACCACCCCCGCGCAAGTAGGCTGGCTGGGTGATCCCTCGCCGCGTTCTTCGCACCACCTCCATCATCGAAGCCTGCACCTGGGCGTTCTTGCTGGTAGCGATGCTGTTCAAGTACGTCATCAACCCCGACGTGGGCGGCTTACTCGTGCCGTTCGCGGGCGCGGCACACGGCACCGCGTTTTTGGCGTACCTGTTTTTTGGCCTCGTGGTGGGTGCGAACGCGCGCTGGTCGTTCGGGCTGATGCTGGTGGGCGGGCTGGCGTCGGTGCCGCCGTTCGCGACGCTGCTTTTCGACTGGTGGGTTGAGCGTTCGGGTCGGCTGCCAGCCGATTGGGTCAGCGAGGATGCGGATGCACGGGGCCGCGGGTTACGTGCCGACTACCGGGGTGCGGGGATGTTCGCGGCGCGACTTGACGGCCTGGTGGCGTGGACCCGCTCACATCCGGTGACCCTGGCGCTCATCGCGGTCGCCGCATTCGTGTTCATCCTCGCCCCATCGCTTGGTGCAGCTTTGCGGGGGTAGCTCGCGCCGCAGCGAATCCCAACGGATGCGCTGTCCCACCGTGAACGAGCACCGCCGACTAGACTCGGAAGCAGACTTTGCTCGACCGGCCGTGTCGGGCATCCTCACCCCGTCTCTAGGAGCGAATTTGAGCATCCGTCACGTTCCCGACACCGTCGAAAACGCCAAAGCCACTCCCGAAAAAGAGCAGCCATACGAGTCGCTCGGCCTGAAGGCAGACGAGTACGCGCTCATCCGCGAGATTCTCGGCCGTCGTCCCACTTCGGGTGAGCTGGCCATGTATTCGGTGATGTGGTCGGAACACTGCTCGTATAAGTCGTCGAAGAAGTACCTGCGCCAGTTCGGTCAGAAACAAAACGACAAGATGCGCGAGCACCTCATGGTGGGCATGGGTGAAAACGCCGGCGTGCTCGATATTGGCGACAACTGGGCCGTTACCTTCAAGGTCGAGTCGCACAACCACCCCAGCTACATCGAGCCGTTCCAGGGCGCTGCCACCGGTGTTGGCGGCATTGTTCGCGACATCATTTCGATGGGTGCTCGCCCGGTTGCGGTGATGGACGGGCTGCGTTTCGGTGACATCGACGACCCCGACACCGCGCGCGTGGTGCACGGCGTTGTGGGCGGCATCTCGTTCTACGGCAACTGCTTGGGCCTGCCAAACATCGGTGGTGAGACCTGGTTCGACAAGACCTACCAGGTGAACCCGCTCGTGAACGCGCTCGCCGTGGGCGCCCTCAAGCACGAGGATCTGCACCTGGCGAACGCTCGCGGTGCCGGTAACAAGGTGGTGCTGTTCGGCGCCCGCACCGGCGGCGATGGAATTGGTGGCGCATCCATTCTCGCTTCCGATTCGTTTGACGAGGGCGGCCCCACCAAGCGTCCCGCGGTGCAGGTTGGCGACCCGTTTGCCGAGAAGGTGCTGATCGAGTGCTGTCTTGAACTGTTTGCTGCCGGTGCCGTTGAGGGGATTCAAGACCTCGGCGCGGCCGGTATTTCGTGCGCCACCAGCGAGTTGGCTGCGGCGGGCGATGGCGGGATGCACATCTCGCTCGACAATGTACTGTTGCGTGACGACACCCTCACCGCCGAAGAGATTTTGATGTCGGAGTCACAGGAGCGGATGATGGCGATCGTCAGCCCCGAAAAGCTCGACGAGTTTCTCGCGATCACCGAGAAATGGGAGGTCGAGGCGAGTGTGCTCGGCGAGGTGACCGACACCGGTCGCCTGATCATCGACTGGCAGGGTGAACGCATCGTGGATGTTGACCCCACCACTGTCGCGATCGATGGCCCGGTTTATGACCGCCCGGTGGCCTATCCCGAGTGGATTGCCGCGCTGCAGGCCGATCGCGCTGAGGCCCTTCCCCGCGCGGCCAGCGGCGACGAGCTGCGGGCGCAGCTGTTCGCGGTGCTCGGCCACCCGAATGCGGCCGATCCGGCATGGATCACCGACCAGTTTGACCGTTACGTTGGCGGCAACACGGCGTTCGCCTATCCCGAGGATGCGGGTGTGTTGCGGATCGACGAAACCACCCGCCTGGGTGTGGCGCTGTCGATGGATGCGAACGGCCGCTACGCGCAGCTCGACCCGCGCACCGGCGCGCGGCTGGCGCTCGCCGAGGCCTACCGCAACGTTGCAACCACCGGCGCCGAGCCGATGGCGGTGAGCGACTGCCTGAACTTTGGTTCGCCCGAAAACCCCGAGGTGATGTGGCAGTTCTCGCAGGCGGTTGAGGGGCTCGCCGATGGTTGCCTCGAACTGTCGATCCCGGTGACCGGCGGCAACGTCTCGTTTTACAACCAGACCGGTGATACGCCCATCCACCCCACCCCCACTGTTGCGGTGCTCGGCCGCTTCGAGGATGTCGACCTGCGGGTTGCTGGTGGCTGGCAGGATGAGGGCAACAACATCTACCTGCTGGGTGTGACGCGCGAAGAGCTTTCGGGTTCGCTGTGGGCCGATGTAGTGCACGACCACCTGGGCGGGATGCCCCCGGCAGTTGATTTCGAGGCCGAGATGGCGCTCGCTTCGGTGCTGCAAGCGGCATCGAAGGAGGGGCTGCTGTCGTCGGCACACGACCTTTCTGAGGGCGGGTTGGCGCTGGCACTCGTGGAGTCGTGTGCCCGCTTCGGCATCGGTGCGCGCATCGTGCTTGATGAACTGTTGCAGCGCGATGGCGTGGATGTGACCACGGCGCTGTTCTCAGAGTCGCAGGCGCGCGTGATCGTGTCGGTGCCGCGCGAGGACGATGTGCGGTTCACGCTCATGTGCGAGGCCCGCAAACTGCCGATTCTGCGTATCGGCGTGACCGACGGTGATGCGCTCGAGGTGCAGGGACAGTTCACAGTGCCGGTTGCTGAGCTGCAGCAGCTGCGTGCCGCGACACTGCCGTCGCGTTTCGGTGACCGCGTGACCGAGTAGCTGCGCGGGGTGCCGAGCATCCCGCGCGCTCTTCCTCGGACATGGCACCGCCACTGCGCGCCTTTTCCCGGAGATGGCACCCCCACTGCGCGCCATCTCCCTGAAATGGCACCGCCACCGACAAATGGCACCCTCATACCGGTGCCACTTGTCACTCAAGGTGCCACTTCCCGAAGAATAGGACAGTTCTGGCACCCCCCACCGCGCGAAAGGTGAGAGCCAGTTTGTCGCGATAGGTGCCGTTCGCCAGAGAGAAAGTGGCTACCCGCCCCCGACGCCACATGACGCCAGAGGTGCCATTTGCCGCAGACTAGGGCGCTTCTGGCACCGCCACCGACAAATGACCCTCTTATACCGGTGCCACTAGTCGGTGGCGGTGCCACTTCGTGTGAGCGCGGGATGCATATCTCGACACCGGTGCCACTTCGCGTGAGCGCGGGATGCATGCCACGACACCAGTGCCACTTGTCAGTGGCGGTGCCATTTGCGGAAAGTAAGGGCCTCAGCCTCCACCCACTACCTTGCGCGCAGCTCTCCCGAGGCGGCGAGCCCGGCGGTGCGCATCAGCGACTCGAGCGGGCCGCGACCAACCGTGAGCGCCCACGCCGTGCATCCCACCAGGAACGCGAGCGTGACAATCAGCGCGGTCGGGTCGCCCTCAACCGGGCCGACCCAGTCGCTGAGGTTGGTGTTGCCGTACACCGCGACGTAGATGGCGACGTGCAGCGAGTACACCGTCAGCGGCATTGATCCGAGCGCCGCCAGCGGCAGGGTGACCCAACGCATCCGAGTGCTGCCGATGAGCAGGCACAAACCGGCCACGGCCAGACTCACCCCCACCCCGAGGAATATTTCGAGGCCGCCGCCGGTGTGCGGCTGACTGTTGGTGAGGCCCGTAAGCATGTCGGCAAGCGGCGTGAATTCGAAGTCGTCGTCGGGAAGATAGTCACCGTCCACCGACCACGAGCTGCTGCTGACCGAGTAGATGACTTCATCCGCCGGCTGTCCGGCACCGCCCGGAATAAGTGAGGCGAGTGCGAATCCGATGGTGGTGATGGCGATGCCTACGAGCACCGCGATGCTTGCCAGTTTGCGGCTGCGCAGGTCGAAGCGTCCGAGCGCCATCCCAAACAGCGCCATCGCCAGCCATGCGTGCAGCGGATAGTTGCCGTAGAAGACGAACGCGAGCGCTGAGGCGTAGGGGGCGCTCAATTGCAGCAACTGCACGAGCATCGGCGCGAACACCATGATTGCCGCACCCCAGATGATGAGGTAGCGGGGTCGCATCGAAATGAACGGCAGCATGGCGATGTAGAGCAGGCCGAAGATTGGCAGGATGATCGCGATCGGGGTGCCGAGCGATTCGAGGATGAGGCCGATCGCGAAGATTACTGCGCCTCGGCCAACGAAACGCAACCGAATTGTGGGGAGCTTCTCGGCGGCGGGGCGTGCAGTGCCGCCGGTCATGAGCGCGACAGACACGCCAGCGAGGAATGCGAAAAGCAACGAGGTGAACCCGTGGATGATGCCGGGCCAGGTTTCGGGTTTCGCGAGCTCGAGCGGTGGCACCAAGGCCATGTGGGCGAAGATCATGCCGATGATGGCGAGCGCGCGAGCGAGATCGAGCCCGGTGATGCGGGGTGGGTCGATCAGCGAACGAATTTTTTGCATGGCGTTTATCTTGCCTGAATGTGGCGAAAAATGTATGCGATTTACTGAGATCGGTTCGCAACTGCTGGGAACTTGTTGCGATCGATGATGGCGCTGCCCGTTAGGGTGAACCTATGACGAACGTTCTGCTGCTGGGTCACGGCACTATCGCCCACGATGTTATTCGCCTGCTGGCGCCCGAGATTTCTCGCGGCGAGGTGCACATTTGCGGCGCAGTGGTGCGTGATCCGAGCAAGCATGGCGATCCGGCGTATCGGCTGTATGTTGCCGAGAGGCTCGACGAGGCGCTGGCCGGGGCGGATGTTGTGGTGGAGTGCGCCGGGGTTGCCGCGGTACAGGCGCTGGGGCCGCGGGTGATCGCATCCGGGCACGATTTGATTCTCACCAGTGTTGGCGCGCTGGCGCACGAGGATGCGCGGCGCGACCTGTTCGGCGGCCCCGGCAAGCTTGTGGTGACCAATGGCGCTATTGGTGGTTTTGATGCGCTGGCTGCGGCGGCGCAGGCTGGCGGGGTTGATGAGGTGACACTGCGCACTTCGAAGCTGGCGCGGGCGCTCGTGCAGCCGTGGATGAGTGAGGCTGAGGCTGAACGGCTGGAGATGTTGACCGAGGCGGATGGGCCGCTGGAGCTGTTTGTGGGAACGCCGACCGAGGCGATTAAGAAGTTCCCGTCGAATGTGAATGTGTCGGTGGCGTTGGCGTGGGCGACGCAGGATTTGTTGCCGAAGGATGCGTCACTTGCCGATCGGGTTACGAACCTCGAGCGCGCGCTTGAGCGGGTGCGGGTGACGATTGTGGCGGATGCGGCGGCGACGCTGAGCGAGCATCTGATCCGCACTTCTGGTCGCGCCGGCACCTGCGAATTTCACTTTCTGAATGCGCCGTCACCCACCAATCCGCGCACCAGCGGCTTCACCGCGATGTCGGTGGCGCGCGATCTGCGGGAGTGGCTGCGGGGCTAGTGGCGCGGTTGCGCCCAGTGCTGCCCCCAAATAATTTTCGCGCGGTGCTCCCGCATTTTTGGGAACTCTGCGCCGCCCAGAATTTCAACGATACTTTTCCCGCACCGTTCCCCGAACTTCCAGGGCGCAGCGCTGATTGAGGTGAGCGCATCGTCGCTCAGTTCGCTGAGCGGGTCACCGGCGCACGAGGCTAGATAAGGCACATTGCTGCCGGGCACACCCCAGCCAAGGTGGAGTTTGGCGATGCCGGCGAAGCGCTGCGGGCCAAAGATTACGCAGTCGGGAGTCTCGGCTTCGCACAACGAAAGTGCGGTCTCGATGATTCTTGCGGGGGATGCCGTCACCGGTATGTTGATCACTTGCCCGGGCAGTTCTAATTCTTCGACGGCCCGGTTGAAACCATCAACGATCGACACCGCCCAATCTGAACGTAACGAGTCATCCGGAGCGATCATCGCGAATCGTTTCGCCCCCGACTTTGCGGCGGCCGTAACGATCTGCGAAACCATGGGTGCATAGTTCACCCAGATGGTTTGTGCGGGGGTCGACTCGATGAGGTCGGAGGCCTGGCGTCCAGCTGCAAGAATGGGCACGCCCGCGTCATGCAGGAATCGTGGTGCGTGAAGTTTGGGGGTCCAGTCGACGACAATTGCGCCGTCAACACGCACTGGCGTGGTTTTGCTCTTGCGGTCTGAGCTAACAAGCACCAGGTCGAAGTCGGCTTTCGAGATCGCGTGTTCGACTCCGAAGGTGAACTCCATGTAGAAGTTCAGCGAACGAACCGATTCGGGAAGGTGCAGGCTGACAGCCCCGTAGCGGCCGGTGCGCAGTGCCGCAGCGGCGCTATTGCCTCGATATCCCAACCGGTTGGCGGCGGTCACCACTTTTTCAATTGTGCGCTCTGACACCTGGGGCCGACGGCGATTGAGGGCGTTCGAAACGGTACCAACTGACAAGCCAACTTCTCGCGCAATATCGGCGATTGTCACCCGTTCATGTGCCATGTCGGGAATCTTATGCCCTCCGCAGCGGGGGTTGCGCAAGGGGCGCACGCATGCCAAACTTCAACCAATCTGAATCGATTCAGATTAGTTCTTGCACAAGGAGGTGCCAGATGTCCAAACTTCATCGCTCATCCCGAACTCGCCAGAAAATCATTGGCCTCATCGTCGCAATCGACGCGTTCCTGCTGCTGTTTCCGCCACTGCACTGGTGGTTGCTGGCTGGTTCGCCAACGACGGCGCTGCTGTATGTGATCGGCGTACCTGTGCTGCTCGCACTGTCGCTCCTCTTGCTCGACCGGATTACGCACCAGTCGACGCAGGTCGAGCCAGAGATTGGAGCTGAGGTATGAACACGTCAATGGTGGTCGGCTATGGCAGCGTGGTTGTGCTGCTCATCGCCATCGGAGTTGTTCTCGAACGGCGCTCCAAATCATCCAGCTCGATGTCTGACTATGCGACCGGTGGCCGCTCGTTTGGCCCCTGGTACTCTGCGATGGCGTTCGTGAACACCTGGCTGCCAGGCACCATTTTGATTAGCTTTGCCGGGCTCACCGCCGCAGCCGGAGTAATTGGGTTTTACATGGTGTTGTACTCGCTGTTCGGTGCGGTTCTCATGTATTTGCTCGCACGTCCGGTGAGTATTTGGGGCCACTCATTCGACCTTCGCACCCAGGCCGACCTCATGGGGCTTCGCTATAACTCGACCACGGTTCGGGTGACGGCCGCAGTGATTGGTTTCTTGGCATCGCTGCCCTGGGTCGTTCTCGGTATGCAATCACTGGCGCTGGTTTTCGAATATCTATCATTCGGCGCTGTCGCACCTATTGCTGCCCTCATTATCGGCACGGTTGTCATTGCGGTTCGTCAGATTTGGACGGTTCGTTACGGTGCACGCGGCGTCGTCATTGGCGATATGGTGCAGGGCATCGTTGCCTACCTCTTTGGTGGGCTCTTGCTGTTGGGGCTCACGGTCTGGATGCTGGCCACTGGCTTTAATCTCTCGGGCATCCCATCGACGTTCTTCGTTGTGCCCGGTCTCGGGTCGGATTTGGGCCCGCTATATTTCTTCTCACTGATACTTGCCGGTGCGCTGGGAGGCTGGTGCTGGCCAGATATCTTCGTGCGACTTTTCACTTCCAAGTCGGAGCGAACAATTCAGCGTGCGGCGCTGCGCGCAGCACCGATCTTGCTCGTGTTCAGCCTCACGTTGATGGTCTTTGCGTTGCTGGCGTCACAGTTCCCTGGCGTCGCAGAGAAACCCGACCACGTGTTCTTCATCGTCGCTTCAGCCGGTGGTGTGCTCACACTCACCTTGGCTGGGTTGGCGGTGATTAGCGCGACCTTCGGCAATGTCGGCGCGAACCTACAGGCTTTGGGCACCATCGCAGCAAACGACATTGCTCCAAGAACTGTGGAAGCGGGACGCCGCAGCCCACGGCTCGCGCAAACTATCGTGGCGGCGCTCACCATCTTGTGCGCTCTGGCAACGGTGCTGACCGTCAACATCACTGGCGGCTTGATAAGCCTCGCGATGATGTCATATGAGGGGATCGTGCAACTCGCACCGGCGCTATTCCTCGGTATTTTCTGGCGGCGCGGTACGGCGCTCGCAGCTACTGCCGGCATGATCGGTGGATTGCTCGCTGCCGTTGGTTTCTATCTGATCGATTCAACTTCGATCACCTGGCTTGGAGGGGTCGTACCGGGAGTGGCTGGCCTGATGGTGAACACGCTCATTTACGTCGTGCTGACCGTGCTCAAACCCAACTCTCGCACAGAGCAGCACCGCGTCGATCAACTATTCGAAAGCGTTCGACTGCGAACCGAAGCTATTGAACTACCCAAGGAAACTGAAGGAGCAACCTCGTGAAATCTGCAACTCGCCGTACTGGCTTTATGTGGGAAGAGCGATTCGCTTGGCATGACACCGGCACCGCGGCGGGAGTCTGGCCCTCGGGTGGCTTCATCCAGCCACACCAGGCGTTTGAAAGTGGTGAATCTAAGTCAAGATTTGCGGGCCTGGTCGAGGTGAGTGGGCTTGGCAAAGAGCTGGTTCGTGTCCCCGCCCGAGCCGCTAGTGATGAAGAGATACTTCGTGTTCACACGGCCGACTACTTGGCTCGTCTTGCTGAATTGAGCAGTGAGCGTGGCGGTGATGCCGGTGACGGAGCGACCCCGTTTGGGGCGACGTCGCTTGATATTGCCCGGCTAGCGGTTGGTGGCCTTATTCATTCGGCTGAGGCCGTGGTTAGGGGTGAGGTTGACAATGCTTACGCGTTGACGCGACCACCGGGGCACCATGCCGAACCAGACCTGGGCCGTGGCTACTGCCTTTTGTCGAACGTGGGGATTGCGATCGAGCATTTGCGGGCCACGACGGGAATTGAGCGGATAGCGATTGTTGATTACGACGTTCACCATGGGAACGGTGCTCAGCGAATCTTTTGGGATGACCCGAATGTGCTGCATATTTCACTGCACCAGCACCGGTTATTCCCGCTAGAAAGCGGTGAGCTCAGCGAGATTGGTGGCGAGTCGGCGGAAGGGTACAACATCAATGTCCCGCTGCCCTCGGGCACCGGTAACGGCGGGTACATTCACGCGCTACAGCAGGTGGCGACTCCCGCGATCCGGCGATTTAAACCCGAGATCATTTTTGTTTCGAACGGTTTCGACCCGAGCGCATTGGATCCGCTGGGATGCATGACGGTGACCTCGGATGGGTTCAGGATGTTTGCGCACGAGATTCTTGGGGTTGCAGATGAGGTTTGTGGCGGACGAGCAGTTTTTGCGCATGAGGGTGGCTACTCACCAGTGCACGTGCCGTTCTGCGGAGTGGCGGTGCTCGAGGAGCTCAGCGGCGCCCGCACTGATGTGGTCGACCCGTTCGGGGTGAATTTCGATAACTCACCAGCGCACGAACTCTTGCCTCATCAGGCGCAGGTGGTCGAGGCGGCTGCGGCGGTGGTGCAGCTCATCAAATGAGTTAGCTGGGGTGCTCTGAGCTTAGGTGCCGGAATGTACACGCGGCCGGGTTCAGAGCACTCCGCTTTCCGCAAGCGCACACGCAGCGCAGCCTCTGCACGAGAGCGCCCTTGGATGAGGCGGTGGCAACGGCGAGCGAGTTCTTGAGGTCGAGTTAGAGAACTAAGGCAGGCAGCTCGAGCTGCCGGTAACGCTGAGTGAGCATCTGATCCGCAGTTCGGGGCGCGCGGGCACTTGCAAGTTTCATTTTTGAATGCTCCGTCGCCCACTAACCCGCGCACCAGCGGCTTCACCGCGATATCGGTGGCGCGTGATTTGCGGGAGTGGTTGCGGGGTTAGTGGCGCGGTTGCGCAAGAATGTCGGAGGCTCATGCGACAGTTGCCTTATTCCTTTGAGAAAGGATTCCGATGGCAACTCCCTTTGATACGCTCTCTGCCGCTGCGAAATCACTGTGGGCGAAGTCGGGCGATGAAACTGGTTGGCTGACGCTCCCGCAACATATGCGCGACTCGGCAGATGTTGCCGCTTTGCTCTGGGATGAGTGGGCCTCCCTACAGGTTCGAGCTGCGTGTAGTTGTGCGCTCAGCCTCGAACCTCCAGCGGCCCGTGCGCTGTTTCGATGGCTTGCCTGTGTGCATGACATCGGCAAGGCGAGTCGCCATTTCGCTGGCCAGCTCGATCAACGTGGCGAGCAGTTCTCAGTTTTCAGCTCACGTATTCGAGATGCGGGGCTTCCGATGCGGATGCCGGCGATGGAGGCCCAGGAGAAAATCTGGCATCCAACGGCCGGTCGGGCAATCACGATTAGGTGGCTTACTGAGAAACAAGGTATGACGCGATTTTCAGCCGTGTCGCTGGCGAGCGTCATTGACGCACACCACGGACTGCCTTCTTTCACAACTGAGTTTCGTCACGCTGACGCCTGCATCAATGGCGAATACGAGGAGCCGTGGCGCGAGGTCTGGGACGAGTTGCTGAAGGCTGCCCTCGAGTATTGCGAGGCAGCAACGCCAATCTCGAGGCTGACCGACGATCGATTCTGGCAACTGCCGGTTACCGGGCAGATGCTGCTTACCGGCTTGGTCATTATGACCGACTGGATCGCTTCGAACAGCGATGCCTTTCCTATGAGCCCCTCAGGAGATCAGCTTCGGCGAGTAATTGAAGGCTACGCCGCAATCGACCTCCCCAACGCATGGCACCCGGCACCAATTGATGACATCGCCAAGCTCATGCGTCAGCGGTTTAGCTGGCCAGATTCTGCGTCGCCCCGTCCCGTACAAGTAGCCGCCAGTGAGCTCGCAGGTACCGCGCCAATGCTCATGATTATTGAGGCTCCCACCGGCGAGGGGAAGACTGAAGCTGCCCTGGTGGCAGCAGAACGACTCGCAGCCCTGTCGGGCGCCGGAGGTGTCTTTTTCGGCGCGCCAACAATGTCGACGAGCGATGCATTATTCCGTCGTATTGAGTCGTGGGCTCGACACGCCACTCCGTCTGGAGAAGTCAACTCACTCTTCCTGGGTCATTCAAAGGCCTCGCTAAACGCCGATTACCAGCGACTACGTTTTGATGACATCGGTCTCGACTGCGGTCACGATGACTATGGGGATGTCGTGGCAACCCAGTGGCTTTCGGGCCGCAAAACGGGGATGCTCGCGAATATGGTCGTCGGCACAGTAGACCAACTACTGATCATGTCACTCCAGTCGCGGCACGCCATGCTGCGTCATCTCGCGCTTGCTGGAAAAGTCGTTGTCATCGACGAGGTTCACGCCTATGACACCTACATGAGCGGTTACCTCCACGAATCGCTTCGTTGGCTAGCAGCCTACGGTGCCTCCGTGATCTTGCTGTCGGCAACTTTGCCGGTGACTTCAAAACGCAAGTTGCTCGAGGCTTACCAAGGTGGATTGCCCCTTCAGCCTGATGGTCGAGAGATTGAGTTCCCGGGCCAGTTGAGCACCGCCTACCCGCTCATTACGACGCTCGATGGCGCCAATGGGCTGACTGAAACAGAGGTTGCGTCACGGCCGCCCGATGCGCACGTGGCCGTAGAGATTCTCGAGGACACGGTTGACGCCCTCGTGGATTGTCTCTCCACAGAAACGAGTGAAGGTGGCTGCGTCCTCGTTCTCTGCAACTCAGTTGTTCGAGCGCAGCAAGTTCTTAACGCTCTCCCCGCCGACTTGGCTGCTGACGCAGAGCTGTTGCATGCGCGGTTCATCGCTTCAGACCGCGCTTCTCGCGAGCAGCAGCTCGTAGCGAAACTCGGACCAGATGCCAGGCGCGGTCAGGAGCGCCCCTCGCGACGGATCGTGATTGCGACACAGGTTGCCGAGCAGTCACTCGATATTGATGTCGACTTGCTCATTACCGACATCGCTCCGGTAGACCTCTTGATTCAGCGCATGGGACGTCTACATCGACACGCCCGGCCGGAATCCGACCGACCTGAACGCCTGCGTCAGCCCAGGATGCTCGTTCGCAGTGTACTCGACAATTCGCCCACGGCCGTACGGTTTGACCAACATTCCGAGTTGGTTTACGAGCCAAAAACACTGATCGCCTCGCTGCATGAGCTCAACACACACGCGATCCCGCATGGAATCACTCGACCTAACGATGTCGCAGGTTTCGTGCAGCGTGCATATGGCGACGAACAGTCCCTGCCCGCGGGTTGGCAGAAGCGCTGGCAGGAAGCGTGCGCGACATGGGAGAGCAACCAGCAGCGCGCAGAACAGCGTTCTAAGACATTCCGGTTTCGCGCGCCTAACGATTCGACCAGCATCCTCGAGCTATTCGACGCCCAACGAACAGACGTTTCGAAGAATACCGCTGCGGAGGAACAGGGCTTTGCGCAGGTGCGCGACTCAGAACCCAGCCTGGAAGTAGTGCTGGTAGTCGGAGACGCGGACGGGTATTCGCCGTTGCCATGGGTGGTTGATGACGTCGGTGTGATCCCTAACGATGCCGAGGTTGACCGGGTAACCGCACATGCGCTCGCTCGCTCCACTGTTCGACTACCTCGACGGTTCGGTACGTATCACTTCGAACAGGCGTTGACCGAGCTAGAGTCGTCAACCCCTGCCGCATGGCAACGTGACCCACTGCTGAGAGGCATGCTTGCACTCCGTCTCAATAGCAATCTGTGCGGCAGCATCTGTGGAATCGAACTGCAATATAGCCGAGAACTCGGGCTCAGCGAGGTGTCTAAATGAATCACTCCTTAAACTGGAACCGCCTCGCACCTGGCGGGGATGAGCCCTTATTTTTTCAGGGGCCAGCATTGGCCCCGCGTAAGCGGGGATGGCAACCCGCTTCAGCATGCCTCACATTTGCTTTGAACTTATTGTTTCATGTAGCCTGATGAACGCCGATGCGGAGGAGTACGAATGTCCGACCCAACCTTCCACCTTCTTGATGACCCCTGGCTTGAGTGCGAGATGCTTGACGGCACTGTTCGCACACTGTCGCTCCAGGAGATTGCTTCACAGCTAGGCAGCATTCGCGACCTACGGGGCGACTGGAAGCCGCAGCAATACGCGCTCCATCGCGTACTACTCGCCATGTTTTGGCGAGCCCACCGCGACGACCAGCCGTTGCAGAACCAACGAGACGCGTCGCGGTTTGACAGGTGGTGGGTCACTACCCGCGAGTTGTTTCAGCAGGACCCTGCGGACACCCCCCTCAGGGACTACCTCGAGCAGCACCGCGATCGATTTGCGTTGTTCGGCCCTACCCCTTTTATGCAGGTAGCGAATCTCGAAACCAGTAAGGGCATCTATAGCGAAGTACGTCGCCTTGTCCCCGAAGTTAAATCCGACTTCTTCACAACAGCTGCTGGTGAAGGCGCAACTCGGATTAGCTTCGCCGAGGCTTCACGTTGGGTGGTTTCACTTCAGGCCTTCGACTACAGCGGAATTAAGTCCGGAGCTTTGGGAGATCCGCGCGTCAAGGGTGGGAGAGGCTACCCGATCGGTACCGGCTGGTCAGGTATGACCGGCGGCGTCCTAATCAAGGGCTCAAACCTCGCAGAAACGTTACTACTCAACACCGATCCACGAACAGTTTTCGCGCCAGACACGGCAGACGATCTACCAGCGTGGGAACGCGAACCTGGTTCTGCTGCCGAGCGGCCGCTCCCCCATCCAACCGGCCCTTGTGATCTGTTGACCTGGCAGTCGCGGCGTATTCGACTCTTCACCGAAGGTGACATGGTCACTGGGGTATTGGTATCGAATGGCGACCAGATCCCTGACGCGGGTGCCAATATCCTCTCCGACCCAATGACTCCCTACCGCTTCTCAAGTAACAAGTCGAAAGCGGGCAAACCGGTGTTTTATCCACGGCCGCATGATGCAGAGCGCACCATCTGGCGAGGGTTGACGCCGCTTCTCGCTCGCGAAGGCTTTGTCTTCGAGCTCAAAAAGAACGAACTGCCGCCAAAAGCACCGAAGACAATCGAGTACCTCGGCCAGCTGAACGACTCGGGGCAGCTAGATCACGACCTGCGCGTCGGCATCGAACTCATCAGCGTTGAGTACGGGCCGCAAAGCTCCTCAATCGTCGACACCGTATACGCCCAGCTCGAGCTACCACCTAATAGTTTTTCGCAACAAGACCTGCGGGTCGGCAACGCCATCATCGCGGCAAGCAAAGCCACGCAGGAAGCTGCGCTCGCACTCGGTCGGTTTAGCGGCGAACTCGACGTCGCAGCCGGCGGCGAATATGCGTTTGACGCCGCAAATACAGGTAGTTTGCTCGACTCATTGAGCCCAGCGTTTCGCGAGTGGCTCACCACACTCGATAGTGGACGAACTGACCAAGCGCTCACCGGCTGGTTCGCCCATGTCCGACGAACCGTGCGTGCGTACGCGGATGCACTCCTCACCGGCGCCGGAGCTCGCGCCCTCGTCGGCAGAGAAAAGGATGAGCGCTTCGTGTCCGCCGGTACTGCTCATCAGCGTCTACTTCGAAACCTCAGCTCTATCCTTCCCATCCCAGAACCGCAGGAACAGGCAGCATCATGAACACCGTTGGACCAACCGAAACGCAACGCAAGACCATCTCTGGCGTAGTCGGTGGCGCACTCAGCCGCCTCCAGCACGACTACCTGAGCAGTGACAATCACGCTTCTCAGGCTCGGGCCCGCGGCGTCCTGGCGACACTTCGCCGCGGCGCAGGCACCGCACCCGAACAGGATCTCGTGACCTGGCAGCAAACGCTTGAACTCGTTGTGCCCGACCTGCCTGAACAGTTCCAGGGCAAGGGCAACGACCCCTCTCCCTCTGAGCGCGCAGTCTACGACGCGCTAACGCTTTACGCATTGCACATGCAGTCACAGCAAAAACCAATGCATGACCGCAGTCGATCATTCGCGCGAGCCGCTGGCATCCTGGTCGCTAAACGTGACTCTGAATCGATCAAGCCGCGGTTTGATGCCCTGCTCATGGTGAAAAACCCCAATACTCGACGCCACCACGCTCGAGGTTTGATCACGCTCATGCGCAGCGAGTCAATCGGATTTGACTACGGACGTTTTGCAGAAGACCTCTACCGGCTGGACAGTCCACGCCGCAATTCAGTGCTGCTGGCGTGGGGCCGAGATTTCGCAAACGGACGCTTCCGCCAAGACCAGACCACTGTTAACGATTCCGCTCAAACCACTAACTAGCACCTTTAAAAGAAAGGCTGACCATGTCGATTACCGTTGATTTCCACGCCCTTCACACTCTTCCGCCGAGCAACATTAACCGCGATGACACTGGAGCACCTAAATCGGGGCTCTTCGGTGGGGTTGTTCGTCAACGTGTGTCTTCGCAGGCGTGGAAGCGTGCAATCCGCAAGGATTTTGAGACCTACCTTGATCATTCACAGCTTGGTGTACGTTCAAAGCGAACGCCACAACTCATCGCAGAACGAATGACAAATCTTGCACCTGAACTCGATCCCGCAGAAGCGAAAGCTCGAGTCGACGCGCTTTTCAAGGCAGCCAAGATCAAGCTGCACGACGAGAAACCCCAGGATGGCGAGGAAACTGCCGGTAAGGTGACCGGATATCTGCTTTTCCTTTCTGAACAGCAAATCTCCCGGGCAGCAGAGTTCCTCATCGAGAATGGCCATGAGAAGGTCAGCAAGCGCGAAGCCGATGCGATCCTCGACGCTTCACACAGTGTCGACATCGCCATGTTTGGTCGTATGGTCGCCGATGCACCTGATTACAACGTCGATGCAGCTGTCCAGGTGGCTCATGCACTCGGAGTCCACGAGTCGGAACCCGAGTTTGATTTCTTCACTGCCGTCGATGATGTCGTCGAAGATGCTGAGGAGACCGGTGCTGGGATGCTCGGAACCGTGCAGATGATGTCATCCACGCTGTACCGATTCGCGTCAATTGATTTCGAATCGCTCGCAAAAAACCTAGGCTCTCGCGAGGCCGCCGTCGAAGCAGCCACCGCCTTCGCCAAGAGCTTTGTCCGCTCGCTCCCCACTGGCAAGCTCAACACTTTTGCGAACTGGACGATGCCTGAGCTCGTCTACGTCACTGTTCGAGACGATCGCGCAGTGTCACTGGTAAATGCCTTCGAAACTCCCGTCGATGCTGCACCTGGAAACAGTCGCCGTCAGGCAGCCGCCGAGGCACTAGCTGCTGAGGCATCTCAGATCGAGGCAATGTACGGTTTGGCTCCCGCAGCTTCGTGGATCTTGGCTCAGGACAATCTCGCATCACCGTTCGCAGAGCAAGCCACCCGCGTCAACTTCGATGGTCTGCTGGAGCAGCTCTCGCAACGGCTCACGGAGATGACTCGTGACTAGCACACTCCTGCTAAAGCTGTCCGGGCCGCTGCAATCGTGGGGCACCGACAGCCGATACTCAACCCGTAACACTTCACCCCATCCGTCAAAGTCCGGCGTAGTAGGGCTGATCGCTGCCGCGATGGGACGTCGCAGGTCTGATCCGGTTGAAGACCTGGCGTCGCTGCGGTTCGGCGTGCGTGTTGACCAACCCGGGTCGATGGCAAAAGATTTCCAAACGGCAATTGACTGGCGCACCGGAAAATCGCAGCCGCTCATCAGCCGCTACTACTTGGCTGACGCAGTTTTTATTGCCGCGATCGAAGGGCCCGGCCCGATCATTGCCGGAATCGAGTCTGCGCTGAAATCGCCTCGCTTCCCGCTCTACCTAGGACGTCGCTCTTGCCCAGCGGGAGCTGACCTCGTGCTCGGCATACGCGAGGGCAGCCTTGAATCGGCCCTGCTGCACGAACCGTGGCACGCCTCGCGAGCGCACCGAAGGACCCGCGCACAGCAGGTGAATCTTGCTGTGATCCGTGATGCGCATCCGGGCGAAGCTGGGCTACAAGTCCGTGACCGTCCGGTGAGCTTTGCGCAAGAGCATCGGCAATATTCTTGGCGCGAAGTAGTGCAGGACACACCAGTCACGGTAGAGAACCCAGACGGTCGGCCACTGAATGACGACTTCTTCGAGGCGGTGATGTCAGCGTGACGAGCTTTACAAGAATGTTTATCAACCCCTCAAAAAGGCAGGGGAGAAAACTACTCCTGAACCCACAGGCAATGCATGCTGCCGTGCGTGGAGCATTTCCTCCGGATCTGAATACTTCTGAGGGGCGGGTTCTGTGGCGTATCGACTCTGATCGAGACGTGCATACGCTCTACATCGTTGGACCCGAAGTTCCCGATATGACGGCGCTCAACGAACAAGCAGGTTGGCACACCCGACCGGCGCAGACAGCTGACTATCAACCCTTTATTGACGGGCTGCGTATCGGCCAAGAGTGGCGCTTTCGCCTCGCGGCCAACCCAGTTAGGTCGGTCAAGGGTAAGGCTGATCGAGGCGTGGTAAAACCGCACGTGTCTGTTGCTCACCAAACCGAGTGGCTACTTGACCGTGCCGAACGCATGGGCGTTGAGTTCCTGGCCCCGGAGGGTGCCGAGGCAGGCGAACTCATCACCGTGTCGAGCCGGTCATCGCTTGAATTTGATCGATTTGATCGAGTTCGTGAACAGCGCGGCCGCGTCAACCTTCGCAGGGTCCAGTTCGACGGCATGTTGCGCGTGACCGACCGAGATGCCCTGTCTGAAACACTTGTTAAAGGCATCGGCAGGGGCAAAGCCTATGGAATGGGGCTCCTGACGCTGACGAAAGCACAATCGCAATGAGCCCGACCGGCGCTCGACCGCCCGAGCGAAAAGAGCTCGGGCGGTTCGAGAACCGCATGTCTTTTCTGTATGTAGAACAGTGCGTCATCCATCGGGATGCAAATGCATTGACTTTCACTGATGACAGCGGAATTTCTCACCTGCCTGCGGCATCAGTTGCGGCACTCATCATCGGCCCAGGGGCGCGAATTACTCATGCCGCAATGGGTCTGCTAGGTGTCTGCGGGGTGAGTGTGGTCTGGGTCGGAGAACAGGGCGTGCGCTATTACGCACACGGTCGCCCGCTATCGGGTTCGAGCCGGATGGCTGAGACTCAAGCAAGACTCGTTTCTAACTCGAGATCCCGAGTACAAGTCGCACGTGCAATGTATCTGCGAAGGTTCGATGAACCAGGCATTGATGAACTGACGATTCGTGAGTTGCGGGGTCGCGAAGGTACCCGCATGCGTCGCCTCTACCGTGAACATTCCGAGCGAACCGGTGTTCCATGGAGCGGTCGACAATATGATCCAGATGACTTCGATGCAAGTGATCCGATCAACATGGCGCTCACAGCAGCCAGTGTCGCGCTCTACGGTATAGCCCACGCAGGAATTGTGGCGCTCGGCTGCATCCCCAGCCTGGGGTTCGTGCATCGCGGAACTGATCGCGCTTTCGTATTTGATATCGCCGATCTCTACAAGGCTGAAATTTCTATCCCCGCTGCTTTCGACGTTGTTGCTTCCGGATCAACCGACATAGCTGGTGACACCAGACGTGCCGTGCGCGACGCGATCGTGAAGTCGAAACTGATGCGACGGATCCCTCGCGATATCTCCGAGTTGTTAAATGTGGAGGATGACGGACACGATGACTCCCTTCATCTTTGGGACACAACTGGGTCGGTATCGGCTGGACTGAACTACGGGGCTCACCACTCATGATGACGCTGGTACTTACGGCTGTGCCAACCGGTTTGCGAGGTGATTTGACGAAATGGCTCATGGAAATTAGTGCGGGGGTTTTCGTGGGCGATCCTGGAGCCAGGATTCGCGAAGAGCTCTGGCGACGCGTGGTGAATGAGTCTGCGAGGGGGCGTGCGATCATGGTCTACAACGCTGCAACCGAGCAAGGATTTGCAGTTCGCACCCACAACCACGACTGGCAACCACTTGATTTTGATGGAGTAGTGCTCATGCATCGGCCCTCGTCAAAACCGGAAGGTCATGACTCGAAGCCACCTGCATGGAGCTTGGCTCGCGCGCGTCAAAAATCGCTCCGGCCGTCATGGACGGAGCGACGGGATGACGCAAGTCGGTATGAAAACGGGTCTGGTCTAGGATAAACTCCTGATCAACAAGAGTGCGCCCCGCGTAAGCGGGGATGAGCCCAGTTTTTCATCAACCTGTTTTTGAGCAAGGAGGTGCGCCCCGCGTAAGCGGGGATGAGCCCCGTGGTTCGTGCTCGGCGACCTCGCCAACGTCGTGCGCCCCGCGTAAGCGGGGATGAGCCCAGCAAAAGATCGTGCAGCCGCCGCGCTGGCCGGTGCGCCCCGCGTAAGCGGGGATGAGCCCGCCGCCGGTGTCTCGAAAGGCGTGTTCTTTGAGTGCGCCCCGCGTAAGCGGGGATGAGCCTTCACCAGCGCAGGCTTCGGCACCCCATTCGAAGTGCGCCCCGCGTAAGCGGGGATGAGCCCGAATTCACCGACGACAACGAAAGTGCCGAAACGTGCGCCCCGCGTAAGCGGGGATGAGCCCGCGGCAGCCAGCGGCGATTTACCGGATTTCTGGTGCGCCCCGCGTAAGCGGGGATGAGCCTGTGCACTACGGATTCCTTTCAGTATGAGGTCGGTGCGCCCCGCGTAAGCGGGGATGAGCCCCCAGCCCATGAGTTCGGGCCGAGGATTCCGTCGTGCGCCCCGCGTAAGCGGGGATGAGCCCATGTTTAATTCGTTCTATTCGACCGTTGACAGGTGCGCCCCGCGTAAGCGGGGATGAGCCCAGCATTTCGGGATTTACGCTCACCTACCTCGGGTGCGCCCCGCGTAAGCGGGGATGAGCCCCAGACTCCAGGAACTCGATAGCGTCACCCGCGGTGCGCCCCGCGTAAGCGGGGATGAGCCTGGTGGTTCGCCTTCGGCTGCGCCGTCGGTACGGTGCGCCCCGCGTAAGCGGGGATGAGCCCCGACTGCCGCAAAATCACGGCCTGTTCCTCGAGTGCGCCCCGCGTAAGCGGGGATGAGCCCGCCTTACGCAACGCCAACATTTCCGAGCACTTGTGCGCCCCGCGTAAGCGGGGATGAGCCCATACGCGGCCTCACGCCGCCGCAAATGCTGCGGTGCGCCCCGCGTAAGCGGGGATGAGCCCTACATGATCTGCCCACACGTGGCGACGGTTGAGTGCGCCCCGCGTAAGCGGGGATGAGCCCGTTTCGGGGCTGGGTTTGGGGTCGCTGGCCGTGTGCGCCCCGCGTAAGCGGGGATGAGCCCCTTTCTCGATCACCGTCGGCTAGAACGGTGGTGTGCGCCCCGCGTAAGCGGGGATGAGCCCTTACCAATTACTAGTGAGGCTGGTTGAGAGGCGTGCGCCCCGCGTAAGCGGGGATGAGCCTCAAACTATGAGCAGCGTATGCTACATCATAAGGTGCGCCCCGCGTAAGCGGGGATGAGCCCGGATGATTGCCCACCGGTGGGAAGAGCACGCCGTGCGCCCCGCGTAAGCGGGGATGAGCCCGGGTTGACTTCACGCGCACACACCCCATCTTGGTGCGCCCCGCGTAAGCGGGGATGAGCCCACATCGACACAGGCGCGGGTGGCGTGGTACTCGTGCGCCCCGCGTAAGCGGGGATGAGCCCCCGTAGACGTGCCAGGGTCAGGGTCACCAATCGTGCGCCCCGCGTAAGCGGGGATGAGCCCGGTTAGAGTAATTCCCGTTGGAGACCAAGGCGGTGCGCCCCGCGTAAGCGGGGATGAGCCCACGACCACAGCCTCGGACTCACTCAACTACTCGTGCGCCCCGCGTAAGCGGGGATGAGCCCAGCCTTATCGATCTGCTCCTTAGTGAACAGCGGTGCGCCCCGCGTAAGCGGGGATGAGCCCTCGCTTGGCGAGGTCGATATGAAAACGGCGGTGTGCGCCCCGCGTAAGCGGGGATGAGCCTCCTCGACCGCGTACCAGACGCACAACTTGAATGTGCGCCCCGCGTAAGCGGGGATGAGCCCGCTACTCCACCATCCAAACGCAGCTCGCAGCCGTGCGCCCCGCGTAAGCGGGGATGAGCCCGGGGCCGGCGTCTCCGGCTCCTCAAGCGAAATGTGCGCCCCGCGTAAGCGGGGATGAGCCCCATCCGGCGCGCATGACGCATACAAGACCGGTGTGCGCCCCGCGTAAGCGGGGATGAGCCCGCAACCACTAGCGGCATCACCACACCAGAAAGGTGCGCCCCGCGTAAGCGGGGATGAGCCCGCGTCTGGCGGGCATTTGGCGCTAGCGTAGTAGTGCGCCCCGCGTAAGCGGGGATGAGCCTGACACCTACCCTACCGATGTTCGGTAGGGTAGGTGCGCCCCGCGTAAGCGGGGATGAGCCCGTGGTTCTCAACGCTTCACCGAGACTAACCCCGTGCGCCCCGCGTAAGCGGGGATGAGCCTCATCCCAATAATCGAAGCGTTTTTACCATTTGGTGCGCCCCGCGTAAGCGGGGATGAGCCCGGGGCAATTGGCCAATTAGCCGGAGTAGGTGGGTGCGCCCCGCGTAAGCGGGGATGAGCCCCTGCTTGACCAGTATCGCCACCGAGCACGCAAGTGCGCCCCGCGTAAGCGGGGATGAGCCTGCGTACCCCATCTGGCGGCCAAGAGATGACAGGTGCGCCCCGCGTAAGCGGGGATGAGCCCTTATCGGTGACCACGATCCCGCTCGAGGCAGGGTGCGCCCCGCGTAAGCGGGGATGAGCCTCGACATAGCGTTGAGTGGTGTCCAAGCTGGCGGTGCGCCCCGCGTAAGCGGGGATGAGCCTCACCTTGAACGGAATACCGGTAAGGATCTGCCGTGCGCCCCGCGTAAGCGGGGATGAGCCCACAAGCCAGTAATCCATGGCGTTCATTTACAGGTGCGCCCCGCGTAAGCGGGGATGAGCCTAAATTCGCTCAAGCCATTTTCGTTAAGGAATGGTGCGCCCCGCGTAAGCGGGGATGAGCCCAAGTCGCCGAGTACCTCGGCCTCTAATCTCGAGTGCGCCCCGCGTAAGCGAGGATGCTGCCCGAGACAAGTAACAACGGTTGCCCGGACTAAAGCAGGCAGCCCGGACACCATCCGATAACACCCACCAACCCGCGCACCAGCGGCTTCACCGCGATGTCGGTGGCGCGCGATCTGCGGGAGTGGTTGCGGGGTTAGGGCTTGCCGCAACTGGCAGCGCCACCGGCATCAATCACGACCGGCGCCAAACCCCACCTAAAACCCCAACCGCGCCAAACACCCATCCCCGGCGTTTTCAACCGTCACGGCACCGCCGTGCAGTTCCATCACCATCTGCACAATCGGCAGGCCCAGGCCGGTGCCGGCGAGCGCACCCGGGGTGCGCGCCGCATCCCCTCGCCAACCGGTGTCAAACAGGCGCGATAATTCCTCGTCACGCAACCCGCCGCAGCCATCACGCACCTCAACCACGGCGCGACCATCCGCCACAAACGCCCGTGCCTGCACCGTCGTCCCCGGTTTCGTGTAGGCGATCGCGTTCACCAGCACATTTTGCAGGGCCCGCGAAATCAAACCCGCATCCCCCACAACCTCAACGGCACCATCAACACTGCCCGTCACTCGCACATCCCGCTGCTGCGCGAGCGGCGCGAGATGCGCAACCAAATCCGACAGCGCATCCCCCACCGAAACCGGTTCGGCCACCGACTCTGCCGACCCGCTACTCAACCGGGTGAGCGCCAACAAATCATCCACAATTCCAGACGTGCGCTGCGCCTCAGCCGCAATCGCCCGGTAATACTCCTGCGGGTCGGCCACGATCCCATCTTCCAGCGCCTCGGCCATCGCCCGAATCCCCGCCAACGGCGTGCGCAAATCATGCGACATCCCCGCCATCAGCTCACGACGCCCCTGTTCCAGCTCACGTGCCGAACGCTCGCGCTCAAGCGCACTCTCCGACTCGGCCGCCCGCCACTGCGTGCTCATCGAAATCACCACACCCACCGCGAGCGCCACCGGCGCCGTCGCCAACAGCATCACCATCGGCACCTGCGCATCAACCAGCATCTGGTCGACACCCACCAGCATCCCCGCCGCAACGGCCAGCAGCACCGTAATCGGCCCCAGCACCGCCGCCCAGCGCAGCGTCAAATCCAGCTCGCCCTCCCTCTACAGAAATGGCACCGCTAGCGTGATCAGCTGGCTACTCGGTGCCTATGTGGCGCCAAGGCGGCGCTCGATAGTGAGCCGGCGCCCGGCGGTTGGGTGGCGCGCGACCTGCGGGATTGGTTGCGGGGTTAGTGCTGAAATAGCAGTCCCAGGCGAAATACCAGCCACCACGCCAACGCCACGAAAGCAAGCACGGCGGCTACCCACCAGCCGATTGCCGCACGTGTCACGCCGGCATTCTTAGCCGCTGCGAGACACCCAACGACAACCGCAATGAGTGCGAGACTCACACCAAAAGTCCAACTAGACCACTGCTGCAGAGATTCGAAGACGTCCATTTTTCTCCTTCATCAGTCGAATATTTGAGTGCGTTGAATCGGCACTCACTAATAGTTCGCACCTAACGGAGAAAACGGCACTCACTCGACGCGATCGCCGACGCTACTCGAGCATTTGATCAGTGATTAACGTTGCGCCGGCACCCTCATTAAGCGTGACGGCGCTACCCCAGCGCGTCACCGTGCAGGTGCAGCGCCGTCACCAGGCGCTCTACTGCGAGCCGAGCCTCACGGTCTACCGGTGTGTCTAGATCACACGCAAACACGGCAAACACGAGGTTGCGCCGACCCCGAGTGGTCACGATGCCGGCGAGTGAATGCACCGAATTAATAAAACCCGTTTTCGCGCGCACCGAGTTACCAACCACGCGGTTGGCCCCGGTAAACCGAGTCGGCGCCATGGTCTGACCCGAAACCGTCAACCGCGACACCATCGACGCAAACGGTTCCTCACCGAGATACCCGCGCCGCAGCAGTTCAGCCACAAATCGTGGGGTCAGCCGGTTGTCCTCGCTCAGCCCCGAGCCGTCCACAAATTCGCAACCGGATGCATCCAGGCCCAGATCTGCAACCGCGGCCCGGATCTCGCGCTGTATCGAACTCCACGACGCATCCCCGCCACGGGCAAGCGCTACGAGCCGCGCGAGCGCCTCCGCGAGCGCATTATCTGAGCTGCGCAGCACTTCGCGCACCAGCTCAGTCACCGGCGCCGACTCCGCCCGGGCTACCTCGTCTGCCACGCCTTCCGGAGCGCTCCCCCGGGCAATTTCCACATCCCCCAGCAGCGCTCCCAGCGCGGCAGCCACTCGCCCCACCGGGTTTTCGCTGCGCGCACTGTCATCCATGAGCGGATCGTCACGGTCGCCGTCCACCTGCAGCGCGCTAATAAAGGGGATGTAGTTTTCGGGCGATCGGCCCGCAGGGTCCCACGTGGGGTGCCACTGGGATGCGGCAAACAGCCCATCGTCGAGCAGCAACCGCTCCAGCCCGGGCATATTCGTGCGCAGCTGATCGGCCAATGCATCCAAGTGGGCCGGATGCGGATAGAACGTTGGCTCGTCCGTTGGGGTGCGCGAGAGCGTCACATCGCCGCCACCGATCAGCACCGCCTCAGAGTCGCTAATGCGCACCACGCGCGTGGGGATGCGGTGGTCGGCACCCAGGTTCGCGAGCGCGAGCGTGCCGGTGACCGTTTTCATCACGCTCGCCGACGGGCTCGGCTCATCTGGCGACCGCTCTAAGAGGGGCGCGCCGCTGTCACCGTCAAGCACCAGATAGCGCACATCGCGCAGCGCGGCATCGTTCGCGGCCACCGCAATCGCGGCCCGCGCATCCGCCACCGGCGCAGGCCTCACGGCAGGCACCGCCGCAGCCCGGGCCGCCGAGCGCTTCGGTCGCGGATCTTGCCAGCCAACCGCCTCACCGATCAGCAGCCCCACCTCGGCCATCGTTTCAAGCACCGTGCCGCGCGCATCCGCACCCGCAACCCACTCGGCAAGCACCGCGTAGGCGACGCGTCGCCGCCTCCCCATCACCACACCAACATCGGCGCGCACGGTCGAGATGGTGCCGGTTTTGTTCCACAGCCACACTCCCCCGTCGAAACAGTCGTGGTCGAGGCCATCAAAATCAAACACCGACGCCACCATCGACATATCGGCCCCGGCGCCGAGCCACTTACGGAAAATATCGCCGCTGCTCGGCGAAAGATCCCGGTCGAGCTGCAGACGCGACACAAAATCGACCATCTCGCCCGCGTTCGCCTCCGAAAGCCGCGAAGGATGGCCGGGCGGAATCGGCCAGCGAATCGCGTCGTTCAGGCGCGAATGCTGATAGCCCAATTCGCGGGCGTGCTCACGCACCGCGTCGATTCCCACCACCCGCAGCAGCGCGTTCGTGGCATCGTTATCGCTCACCGCACCCACAAGCGCCGCCAGGTCATAGATCGACAGCGCATCCTGCTGCAGTTTTTGCCACAGCCCCGACCCGCCGATCACATCGCTCGGCAAGCGCGTCACGAGCTCATCGAGCGAGCGCGTGCCGGCATCCACCTCGTGCAGGATGCGGTGCAGCAAGAAGAGCTTGCCGATGCTGGCGGTGCTGAGCACCCGTTCGGGGCAGTGCTGCAACAACACCTGTTCGCTGTCGATATCACGTACCAGCACCGACCAGCGGCAACCATCATCGGTGGGGAAATCAATCACTGGGGTCTTCTCCGGGGTCATCACGGTCAAGGTCGGTCACATAGTGGCGAATCTGCTCACCAATTTCGCGCATCACATCCAGCGCCAGCGCGCGTTGATCGGGCAGCTCTTCGGCCCAGTTCGCGGCCACCGCATAGGCCACCGAACGCCGCGGCCCCCGCAACACGCCAACATCGATGCGCGCCTGCGCGATCGTGCCGGTTTTGTGGCGCAGCACCATCGACTGATAGTCGGCGTCAACATGCGCGAGCGGGTCGAGCAGCAGCGCATCGGCAACCATCGAGGTGTCGGCACCCGAGGCGAGCCAGTCGAGCACCCGACGCGAAACCTCGGGCGAGAGCACCTCGCCAATCGCCAGCCGCCGCATCACATCCGCGAGTTCTGCCGCGGTGCCATACGAAGGGGTCCAGGGATGCTCGGGGCCACGATCGTCACGGATATAGTCGAGCTGCGCGGTGTGGGTATAGCCGAGCTCCTCGGCGATCGCCCGCACCCGTTCGAGCCCGCACACATCGATGAGCGCGTTCGTCGCCAGATTGTCGCTCATCGTGCCCACCAGCAGCGCCGCATCCGCAACCGCAATCGACGGATTCGTGAACCGGTAGGCAAGGCCCGAGTCGGCAACGTAGAGCGTTTTCGACAGGTCGATCAGCGCATCCGCCGCCACCGCACCGTCGCTGATCTGCCGCGCGAGTTCAATGAGCACGAACACCTTGCCGACGCTGGCGGTTTTGCTCACCCGGTGCGGTTCGTGCTCGGCAAGCACCTCCCCCTCGAGGGTGGTGATACGGATGCCCCACGCGATCGGCCCGGGCAGCTGCGGTAATACGATGCTCATTGCTGCGGTTCCGGCTTCACATCACCAATGCTCGGAGCCGCCGCCAGCAGTGTCTTCGTGTAGCTGTGCTGCGGGTTCAGCAGCACCGCCTCGGTGGGGCCATACTCGACCAGCTGACCGCGGTGCATCACGGCCACCGAATCGGCGATATTCCACGCCAGGCCAAGATCGTGAGTGATCACCAGCGCCGCGAGCCCCAGCTGGCGCCGCAGCGACAGCAGCAGGCCGAGAATCTCGCCGCGCACCGATGCATCCAGTGACGCAACCGGTTCATCGGCAATCAGCAGCTCAGGTTGTAGCGCGAGCGCCCCGGCAATCACCACCCGCTGACGCTGCCCGCCCGAAAGCTCCTGCGGAATCGCACCGAAATAGTCATCGGGCGGGGTGAGCTCGGCCTCGAGCAAACTCTGCCGCACACGCTGCTGTTCATCACCGTCGAAGCGCTGCACTCGAAGCCCCTCGGCAACCGACTCGTAGACGGTCATCTTCGGGTTGAGTGCCGCCGACGGGTCTTGAAACACCAGCTGCACGCGCTTGTGAAACTCGCGCAGCTGCGCCGGTTTTGTGGGAATCGGAGTGCCGTCAAACAGGATTTCTGCACCCGGATCGGGCTGCTGCAACCCGATCAACGTGTTCGCCAGGGTCGTCTTACCCGAACCCGACTGCCCCACCAGCGCCACGATCTCGCCGCGGCGAATCTGCAGATCAACCTCGCGAATGGCCGGCACTTTCCGGCCGCCGGTGCGGTAGGTGACGCTCACCCGGCGGGCATCCAGCAGCACCGGTGCGTCTTCGGGCACGCCCGTCCACTCGCGCTCATCCCGATCATTCTGTTCGTGGCGGCTCACCGGCCGCAGCCGCGAAGCCGAGTCACCGATAGTGGGGAACGCGTGCGCGAGTTTCTGGGTGTAGGGCTCGCGGGGAGCGTGACAGATCTGCCCCGACGGGCCCACCTCGATGAGCTCACCGTTGCGCATCACCGCGATGCGGTCGCATGCGGTGGCCAACACCGAAAGGTCGTGGCTGATCATTACCAGCGAAATGCCGCGCTCGACCACGAGCTTGGCGATCATGGTCAAAATCTGCTCTTGCACAATCACGTCGAGTGCGGTGGTTGGCTCATCGGCAATGATGATCTCGGGGTTGCAGGCCAGCGCCATCGCGATCATCACACGCTGACGCTGCCCGCCAGAAAGCTCGTGCGGATACACACCCGCTTTCTCGGCCGGCAGATCAACGCTTTCGAGCAGTTCGACGACGCGGGCTTTGCGTGCCGCCTCGGTTTTCCATTCGTCGGTCACGTGCAGTTCGAGCGCCTCGATAATCTGCTGCCCAACCGTGCGCACCGGGTTGAGCGAGTGCATCGCGCCCTGGAAGATGATCGACGCCGAAGTCCACCGCACCGCACGCAACTCACCGAAACTCAGCTCGGCCACATCGGTGTTGTCGAGCAGCACCCGGCCGGTGAGTTTCGAGGTTTTCGGCAGCAGCCGCAGCACGCTCATCACCAGCGTCGATTTACCCGACCCCGACTCGCCCGCAATCCCGAGCGTCGAACCCGCCGGCACCTCGAGGGTGACGTTTTTCACCGCGTGCACCTCGCCGCGATCATTCCGGCCCGAGGTGCGGTAGGTGATCGATACATCCTCAAATTTCAGATCGGCCATTATCGCTTCCTCAGAGTCGGGTTCAGAATGTTTTCAACCGCGCGGCCAATGAGGGTGAAGGCGAGCACCACAAACAAAATCGCCAGGCCCGGGATGAGGATGTACCACCAGTAGCCGTTCGAGGCGCTGGATGCATCGGTGGCGTTTTTCAGCACGGTGCCCCACGATTGCGTGAGCGGATCACCAAGCCCCAAGAACGCGAGTGTCGACTCGGCAATAATCGCCGAACCCACCATCAGCGTCGTGTTCGCCAACACCAACGGCAGCACACCCGGCAGCACGTGCTTCGTCAATATGTGCCAGTGCCCGGCCCCCAGCACCCGTGAGCGCCGAATATAGTCGCGCGATTCGACGGTGAGGGTCTGGGCGCGCACCACACGCGCCGTACCGGCCCACGAGGTGAGCCCGATCGCGATGATGATGGTGAGCGTGCCGCGCTCAAGCACACTCGACAACACAATGGCCAGAATCAGCGACGGCAGCACCAGGAAGAAGTCGATGACGCGCATCAACAGGCCACCAACCCACCCGGTGAAATGCCCGGCCGCCATCCCCACGATGGTGCCGATAACCATCGACATCGCAGTGGCGGCAAGCCCCACCAGCAGTGACGATTGGGCGCCCCACACCATGCGCACCCACAGCTCACGGCCCTGGTTATCGGTGCCAAACAGGTGCTCGGCCGACGGCGGCGCGAACTTATCCGGTTCGCCGATCTTGGTGACATCGAGCATCCAGGATGGGGCGATCACCGGCGCGAGAATCGCGATGATGCCCACCACCACGAGAAAAATCAGACCGACCATCCCGGCCCGATAGGTGGTGAAGTCGTGACAGAACTGCCGGAATGCCTTCCAGCGGCGAGCCCGAGCAAACTGTGCCGGGGTGCGCGTGGCGGTCGCGGTGGTCATGCGCGCCTCACTCTCGGGTCGAGCTGGCGATAAACAAGATCGGCCAGCAGGTTCATGACGATGATGATGGTTGAGAACACCACGAAGCTGTCCTGCAGCAGCGGCAGGTCGGGGCCCTTAATCGCCTCGAAGGTGAGTTTGCCCAGGCCCGGCCACGAGAACACCGTCTCAACGGTGACGGCCCCGGCAATCAACCCACCGATGTGCATAAACACGAGCGTCACCGTTGGCAGCAGCGCATTGGGCACCGCGTGCCGTTCGCGCACGAGATTCTCGCGAAGCCCCTTGGCGCGCGCGGTGGTGAGATAGTCGGCGTTCATTTCTTCAATGAGCGATGACCGCATCACCATCAGATACTGCGCAAACACCACCGCCACCATCGTTAATACCGGCAGCACGAGGTGCGACACCACATCACCAACCGCGCCAAGCGGGTCGGCTGGTGGGTTGGCCGAACGCATCCCGCCGGTTGGGAACCAGCGCAGGGTGCCACCAAAGAACATCAGCAGCAACAACCCCAACCAGAAGGTGGGCACCGACCAGAATACGAGCGAGACGCCACTGGCGATGCGGTCGAACAGTTTCCCGTGCCGCCACGCGGCCCGCTGCCCGAGCCACAGCCCGAGCGAGATAGCGATGATGGCGGCGGTGCCGGTCAGCAGAATGGTGGGCCAGAAATATTGGCCGATGAGTTCAGCAACGGGGCGGCGATACACGTAGCTCTCACCAAAGTTGAAGGTGAAAACGTCGTGGATGAACTTGATGAACTGTTCCCATAGCGGCTTGTCGAGGCCGTATTGGGCGCGCAGGCTCGCTATCTGTTCGGGGCTCATCATCCGCTCCCGGGCGATCTTGGCGACCGGATCGCCCGGGAGCAGTTTGAACGCGAAGAACCCGAGCAGCACAACCATCACCAGGCTGATCGCCGCACCGCCGAGCTTGTTCGCCAAGTAGCGCCAAAACGACGAGTCGCGCTGCGGTTCCTCTGCATCAGCGGAGGTCTGGATCGCGGATGTTGACGGTGGTACTGAATTGGTCATGGTTTTTCGCTATTCGATATCAGCCGACTTCTTGCGGCGGTTGATCGCCACCCCGGCGCCCACGGCACCGGCGACGGCAACGCCACCGAGCACCACCCACAGACCGGTCTGCGGGCCGCCCGTGGCACCGCCCTCACCGACGGGCTTCACCGTGCGGAATCCCCAGTAGCCCGACTGGTTGGCGATGATGCCGGTTTCGGTGGGCATTTTCGCGAAGCCTTCAAACCGGTCGGAGCGGTACGCTTCGAGCTGGTTCGGGTAGTAGAGCACCACGCTGACGCTGTCTTCGTAGTTCATGGCGAGCATCTCGTGCACGATGTCGATGCGCTTTGCCTCGTCGAGTTCGATCTGCTGTTGCGCGTAGAGCTTGTCGAACTCTGGGTTGCAGTAGCCGTCTTGGGTTGTGCCGCCACTACCGTCGGGTTTGGTGGGCAGCTGACCGCAGGTGTTGATGCCCAGCTGATAGTCAGGGTCGGGGCCGAGCGACCAGCCCGAGAAGTACATGTCGTAGTTCGCGGCGTTCGCCTCAGTGCTCAGCGTGTCGCCATCGGTCGAAACCACTTTCACGGCGATCCCCACATCACCCAGCCACGGTTTGATGTATTCGGCGAGCGCCTGCTCGGTGGCCGAGCTGCCGTCGATCTGCAGCCTGAGGTTGAGTTTCGTGCCGTCCTTTTCGCGCACCCCGTCGCTGCCGAGCTTCCAACCGGCCTCGTCGAGCTTCTTTTTAGCGGCCTCAGGGTCGAAATCAACAACCACCGGATCGTCTTCGGGCAGCATCCATTTTTCGTAGGATGCGGGCACAAAGCTCGTCGCCGGGGTGGCCTGCTCTTCCATCACGTTCTTGATGAGCGCGTCGGTGTCGATGGCGAGGCGAATGGCCTGCCGCACCGCCACATCGTGCAGCGCCGGGTTGCCGTTACCGTACGCTTCGCCGCCGCGGGTGTGGAACCCGGGGTTGAGGGCAAGCGAGGTGTACCGGCGGCCCACACCTGAGTTGAGGGTGATTCCCTCCTCGTTCTCAAGCGCCCGGTACTGCGTCGGGGTCAGGCCCGAAATGAAGTCGATCTGGCCCGAGCGCAGCGCCTGAATCGAAGCGTCGGCATCGGTGTAGTAGACGTACTGAATCCGATCAATTTCGGGCTTACCGCGCCAGAAGTTCGGGTTGGCTTCGAGCACATATGTTTCGTTCGCCGAATATGACTTGAGGATGAACGGCCCCGAACCAACCACATCCTTATCGTTGGCGAACTTGCCCGGGTCGTCAATCTTCGACCAGATGTGTTCGGGCACCACCGGAATTTCGGTGCCGGGAACAGCCGCCTGTGCGTGCTTGAGGTTGATGACGAGCGTGTGCTCGTCGGGAGCTTCAACCGACGCGAAGTTCGCGACCAGGCTGCCGTTAGCGGTGGCCATGACCTCATCGGTCATCATCTGCTCATAGGTCCACTTGACGTCTTCACTCGTGATGGGTTCGCCGTCCGACCATTTCATGCCGCCACGGATGGTGTACACCCATTTGGCGCCGCCGTCTTGCGACTCCCATTTTTCGGCCAACCCTTCGGTGGGCGAGCCGTCTTCTTGCGAGTACTGCACGAGGTTCTCGTACATGTAGCGCAGCGCATTGGTGGGGGCGAGGTAAATCGAGGTGAAGGGGTTAAACGAGTCGATAAAACCCGAGGTCGAGATGCGCAGGGTCGAGGCAGTGGCCTGTTCGACACTGTCGGTGGTTTCGCTCGCGAGCACCACACTCGCCGGGGCCGCGGCGAGCCCCACCGCTGCGGCAATTGCGATTGCAGTCGTTCGGAAAAAGGGATTTCTGGATGCGGTTCGCATGGTGGTCCTTCCACTTCAGCTGGCACCATTGCCACCTGATTGGGAATGATTATGAACACTCGGTCGAGTCTGGTCAAGTGATATGTTTCACATCATGCGAGCCTGGCGCCCGTAGCCGCTGGCATCGTCGCCCTGGTTGCTTACGGCCAGGCCGAAGTCACGGCACCCGCGGGGAGTTTTCACAGTGCCACACCCGGCAGGATGCGTGACAAATAACCACCGTTTAGCGGCGCGCGAGCTGCCTACCACACCGCTGATCAGGCAGATTTCGTGCCTGCCGCCAGCCGTCGAGAAGCTGCTCGCGAAGGCTCAGGTTAGGAAACGTATCTTTTTCTTGCATCCTTCAGAACCCCCGGTTATGCTCACGAGCAACCTCGGTTCGAGGCAAACATACGAGACGGATACCGGCGACGGTGAGGTCTCATGACTCCAACGGGAGGAATCCCGATGACCGATACCGAACAGCGCAGTTCGACTCGGGAACGATACGACCGCAGAGTGCCGCAAAACCTCAGCGCGGCCACTCTTGAAGAACGCATTATTGCCAGCGACACACTGGCGCTCACCCACACCTACGAACAGGTCGCCGCCACCGAATCGGCGCGTCAAGCAGCAGCCCTGGTGCTCAAGTCGCGCCGCAGATTCATCGCCGGTGAGGGCACCAGTTCGGCCTTCGCGCTGCTGCTTGCCACCGAGCTTTCGGGCACCCTCTCGAACACTCACCTCATCGAGTCGCACGCGCTACCACCGCTGGTAGCGCTCACCGATGTGCGCTCGGCAGACGTGCTGCTGCTGTTTTCAATGCGCCCCTACCGCTCGATGATGCTGCGGTTGGCGCGCGAGTTTCACCACAGCGGCGGAAAAGTTGTGGTCGTCACCGATAGTGCGGATGCACCGGCTGCGAAATATGCTGATCGGCTCGTGATCGTCGACACCGGCGCATCGCCGTTCATCGACTCACCCACCCCGATCGCCGCGGTCACCCACCTGCTGGGCACGCTCATCTCGGCAAGCGCGAAAGGTGCCCGCCGCCGCCTCAACGAACGCGATCGCATCGCCGAGCTGCTCGAACTCTACGAACCCGAAAACGAGCCGACTCGCGGCAACTCATGAACCAACCAACCGTGCAACCCCGCAACGACGCGGAAACCAACCAGGGAGACCGAATGACCAAATACCCGGTTTTTGACGGCCACAACGACTTCGCGTGGGAGGTACGCAAACAGTTCGGCTATGCCACCGAACATCTCGGCGGCAGCATCCCAACCACCCAAACCGACTTTGAACGCATCCGCACCGGAGGGCTCGCGGCGCAGTACTGGTCGGTGTGGGTGAATCCCGACCGCATTCACGGCGCCGACCAGGTGACCGCAACCCTCGAACAGATTGATTTCATCCACCGCCTCATCGCGGCCTACCCCAACGAGCTGGGAGCCGCACGCACCGCCGCAGAAGCCCGCGAAGTGATGGCCTCGGGGCGGGTGGCGTCGCTCATCGGTATCGAGGGTGGGGCGCAGATTGGCGGTTCGCTCGCCGTGCTGCGCAACTACGCCCGGCTCGGTGCCCGCTATATGACCCTCACCTGGTCGCGCACCATCGACTGGGCCGACTCGGCCACCGACGAGGCACACCACGGCGGGCTCACCGACTTTGGCCGCGATGTGGTGCGCGAAATGAACCGCATCGGCATGCTCGTTGATCTGTCGCATGTGGCCCCGACAACCATGCGGGATGCGCTCGAGGTCGCCTCGCGGCCACCGATCGTGACGCACTCGGGCGCGCTCAGCCTCTGCTCGCATCCCCGCAATGTGCCCGATGATGTGATCCGCGAAATCGGGGCGCGCGACGGGGTGCTCATGGTGGCGTTCGTGCCGTCGTTTCTGCGGCAGGAGCGCCGCGACTGGGATGTCAACGGCGGCTCGGGCGAGGCGCCGGCGGTCACCGTGAAGGATGTGGCCGATCACATCGAATATTTCCGTGACCTTGCCGGTGTGCACGCGGTGGGGATCGGGGCCGACTATGACGGCTCGGATGAGATGCCCGACGGACTTGAGGATGTTGGCTGCTACCAGGCACTCTTTGCCGAGCTCGCCTCGCGCGGCTGGAGCGACGCCGACCTGCGAGCACTCGGCACCGAAAACGCGCTGCGAGTGCTCGAAGCCTCGGATGACGACTACACGCGATTCATGGCGGGCGAGGCGGGCGAGGCGATCGGTCGCACCGCGGCGCTCATCGGCTCGGTCGAGGAGGAATAGCCGTGAGCAAAGTATTGCTGGTGATTAATTCGACCGAGTCGGGCCCGCGGCGTGCCGGCGAATGGTTGCGCGAGGCGGGAATCGAAACCGTCGAGGTGGTGGCCGAGAACACTCCCCTGCCCGTGAACCTCGACGGGTTTGCAGGCCTCGTGATGCTGGGCGGTGGGCTGCTGCCCGATGAAGACGAAAATGCCCCGTGGCTTGCAGCCGAGCGAGAATTGGCGCGGCAGGCGATCGCTGCCGACCTACCGACGCTCGGCATCTGCCTGGGCGGGCAGCTGCTCGCGCATGTGGGCGGTGGTGAGGTGCGTGGCGAGTACGGCACCCCTGAAAGCGGTGCCGTACTCATCACCACCACCGCAGCCGGCCGCGCCGACCCGGTGCTTGGGGTGCTCGGTGAGGGCGCGCACATGATCGAAAACCACGTCGACCAGATCACGCAGCTGCCGGCAGAAGCGGTGCTGCTGGGCAGCTCGGCGGATGTACAGAACCAGGCTTTCCGCATCGGTAAGCGAGTGTGGGGGCTGCAGTTCCACGCCGAAGTGAACGCCGAACGGATCGCGCAGTGGGACGAAGCGGCACTCGGTAAAAAAGGCTTCGACCGCGAACAACTCGTCGCCGACGCTCGCGCGGTCGACACCGAAAACACGCGTGCCTCGAAGGCACTGATCGACGCGTTCGCCGAACAGGTGGCGCAGTTTGCAAGGGAGCAGCAATGAAACAGCAACACGTTGTCGTGGCCGGAGGCGGCCTGATCGGACTGTGCACCGCCTACTGGTTGCTTCGCGACGGGCACCGGGTGACGATCGTCGAACGCGACAGGCTGGGGTCGGGCGCCGCAACCGGTAACGCCGGCGAACTCACCCCGCAGATGGTGGCGCCGCTGGCCTCGAGCAACACCGCGCGCGACATCATCCACGGGGTGTTCTCGCACCACCACTATCTGTCGATTGCGCCGCTGCGCCTGCCGCAGCTGGCGCGATTCGGGATGGGTTTTCTCGCCGCATCCTCGGGCGCGTTGCGGGCACGAGGCGATGCGGCACTGGCGCAGTTCACGCCGCATCTGCTCGCCTCGCTCGAAGAGATGACCGCCGACGGCATCGACACTTCGGGAGGTGGCACCGGCTATCTCATGACCGCCGAGACCGAACCCGAGATCCTCGCCGCCCACGCGCTGTATGCCGAGCGTGCCCGCCGCGGCTGGGGCGATGCGCCCGAAGACCCAATGTCGGGTCGCGAGCTGCACGAGGCTGAGCCAACACTGACCGAACGCACCCAGTTCGGTTTCATGCTGCCAGGCGAGGTCTCGATCGACCCGGTGAAGTTCGTGGCGAGCCTGATCGAGCGCATCACCGAGCTCGGCGCCGAAGTGCGGCTCGGTCTGACCGTGCAGCGGCTCGGTGACGGTGCGAGCGTTGTGTGCGTCGACGAGGATGGGCAGCAGGTCACCGTGACGGGCGACTGGGTGGTGCTGGCCACCGGGGCCTGGACTTCGCAGGTGCTGCGACGTTCACGCATCCCGCACATTCCCGTGGTGCCCGGCAAGGGGTACTCGTTTACGGTGCCGGTTACGACCATGCCGCGAACGCTCGTGCACTCGATGGATCGGCACTGTGTGGTGATTCCGATGAGTGGCCGGTTGCGGGTGGTGGGCATCATGGCGTTCGATGGTGAGCCTGAGCGGTTCCACAGCGATCGCATCGAGGTGCTGCGCGGCTTTGCCGAGGGGCTCATCGAGGGCGCCGATTGGGATGGCCGCACCGATGAGTGGATGGGGCCGCGCCCGATGACCGCCGACGGGCTGCCGCTGATCGGCCCGGCCACATCGCGCGGTGACGTGCTGGTCGCATCCGGCCACAATATGCACGGGCTGTCGCTGGGGCCGATCACCGGGCAGATCATGGCCGACCTGATTGCCGGTAGGCAGCCGGGGGTCGCGAACTGGCCGTTTGATTTGCGGCCGTTCGCGGTGCGCCGCTCGGCTGTGAGCTAGCCACACCCCCTGCAGCGGCCTCCCTTGTGGCCGCCCGTTACATTTATTTATAGGTCCTCACCAGAGGATCTGGTCGCTGGCCCTGGT